>DASWMK010000051.1 GCA_036399815.1 Acidimicrobiales bacterium | reverse complement strand
CCGCAGGGCGACCGAGTGCTTCAGCAGCGGGGCGGCGGCCGGCTGGTCGTCGAGCCAGCGCCGCAGGGTGGCCTCGCCCTCGGCGGTGATGCGGTGGACCCGCGTCGTGCGGGTGGCGCCGCCGGGCACGTCGCGGGCGGCGACCAGGCCGGCCGCCCGCAGGCGGTCGAGCTCCCGGTACACCTGGCTCATCGCCGGGGCGGCGTAGAAGAAGCGCAGGCTGCCGTCGGCCCACCGCTTGAGCTCGTAGCCGGAGAGCTCGCGCCCGAACGACAGCAGCCCGAGCAGGGCGTGGGCCGTCGGGCTGAGGGGCGGGGTGGCGCCGGCCATCGCCGCCAACCTACTGTTCCGATTAGGAAGAGTGGACGACGACGGAGGGGCCGATGGCGGCGACCGTGTACTCGGTGGGCATCTACTGCAGGGACCAGGACGCGGCGAAGCGGTTCTGGACCGAGACGATGGGCTTCGAGCTGGTGCGGGACGAGCCGATGGGCCCCGAGGGCGGGCCCCGGTGGATCGAGGTGCGGCCCCCGGCCCAGGACGTGAAGCTGGTGCTCTACACCCCCGACGGCCAGGAGGACCGGATCGGCACGTTCTCCAACGTGCTGTTCGAGGTCGACGACGTCAACGCCCTCTACGAGGAGCTGACGGGGAAGGGCGTGGTGTTCGCCGGACCGCCCGAGAAGGCGCCCTGGGGCCGGTGGTGGGCCCAGTTCCAGGACCCCGACGGCAACAGCTACGGGCTCGGCGCCGACATCGTCGACTGAGCCGCTACGCCTGGCGGGCGAGGGCCCGCAGGTCGGCGAGGATCGGGGGTAGGGCGGCGAGGAAGGCGTCCACGTCGGCGTCGGTGGTGCTCCACCCGACCGACACCCGCAGCGAGCGGGCGGCGTCGACGCCCATGGCCGCCAGCACCGGCGACGGCTCCAGCGCCTCCGACGAGCACGAGTTGCCCGAGTGCACGGCGATGCCGGCCCGGTCGAGGCCGATGAGCACGGGCTGGGGCTCCACGCCGGCGAGGCCGAGGCAGACGACGTGGGGGAGGCGGTGGTCGGGGTCGCCGTAGACCTCGACCCCGTCCATCCCCGCGGCGGCGGCCGCCACCCGGCCGGTCAGCCGGCCGGCCTCGGCCGCCTCGGCGTCGAGCCGGCCGGCCACCGCCTCGGCGGCCGCCCCGAGCCCGGCGACGGCGGGCACGTTCTCGAGCCCGGCCCGCCTGGCCCGCTCCTGGTCGCCGCCGACGAGCAGGGGCCGCAGCCGCAGGCCCCGCCGCACCAGCAGGGCGCCGACCCCGGGCGGGCCGCCCAGCTTGTGGCCGCTGAGCGACAGGAGGTCGGCGCCGAGGTCGTCGAAGGCGACGGGCACGTGGCCGACGGCCTGGGCGGCGTCGACGTGGACGAGCACCCCCCGCTCCCGGCACCCGGCCACCACCTCGGCCACCGGCTGGACGGTGCCGACCTCGTGGTTGCCCCACTGCACGTGCACGAGCGCCGTGTCGGGCCGCACGGCGGCCAGCACCTCGCCGGGGTCGACCCGCCCGGTGCGGTCCACGCCCACGACGGTCACCTCGCCGGCCCGGGCCGACGCCTCCCGCACGGCGGAGTGCTCGACGGCGGGGACGACGACGTGCCGGCCCCGCTCGGACGCGCCCCACACGGCGGCGGCGATTGCCTCGGTCGCCCCGCTCGTGAACACGACCTCCCGCGACCGGGCGCCGACGAGCGCGGCCACCTGCTCCCTCGCCTCCTCGACCGCGGCCCTGGCCCGCAGCCCCTCCGCGTGGGAGCGGGACGGGTCGGCGGCCGGCGACCGCAGCCACCCGACCATGGCACCGACGGCCTCGGGCCGGACGGGCGAGGTCGACGCGTGGTCGAGGTAGTGGCGGGTCACGCGGTGGCGTCAGGAGCCGGCGACGGAGGTGACGCAGACGTCGTCGCCCTGGGGCAGCGACGACGCCGTGGACGTCTGCGACTCGCCGTAGAGCCCCTCCAGCATCCCCCGCACCATCCCGCGGTCGACGGCGCAGATCACCGGGTGCTCGATGGCCGCCCCGCCGAACGGGCAGTGCTCGCTGACGATGCGCAGCTCGCTGCCGCTGGACTCGGCCCTCGCCGCGAAGCCGTGGGCGGTGAGCGCGTCGGCCACGGCGTGGAGGGCGGCCCTGAACGAGCGGTGGGCCTCGCCCGGCGCGGCCATGCCGCCGGCCATGGCCCGCCCGTACTCGACCCCGACCTCCTCGGCCATGGCCTCGGCCTCGGCCCGCGGCAGGCGGCTGAGGGCCCGGCCGAGCAGGGTGACGAGCAGGTCGTCGCGGCGGGCCGGGAACTCGAGGGTCATGCCGGCCTGGGCGGCCCGGTAGCGCTTCGACGGGCGGCCGGCGCCGGTGCCGGTCCGGGTGACCGCCACCTCCAGGTAGCCGCCGGCGGTCAGCTTGTCGAGGTGGTGGCGGGCGACGTTCGGGTGCATGCCGAACCGGGAGGCCACCTCGGCGGCCGTCACCCCGTCCTCGTGCTCGTGGACGAACAGGTACACGTGCCGCCTGGTCGGGTCGCCGAACGCCGAGGTGATGGCGGTGACGGCCGCCGAGAACTCGGTCGGCGTCAGCGGAGCCCCGTCCACGGCCCGGTATTCTACCTACGCACGTAGGGCTAATTCCCGCCCACCGCAGCCGCAGGAGGCTTCCAGCCGCATGCCCGTGACCGAAGCGGCCGTCCTCGACGCCCTCCGCCCCGTGGAGGACCCCGAGCTGCGCCGCAGCATCGTCGACCTCGGCATGGTCCGCGGCATCGCCATCGACGGCCCGCAGGTCCAGGTCAAGGTGGCGCTGACCGTCGCCGGCTGCCCGCTGCGCAGCGAGATCGACCGCCGGGTGAGCGGCGCCCTCACCGCCCTCGACGGGGTCGACCGGGTCGGCGTCGACTTCACGGTCATGACCGACGAGGAGCGCATGGCCCTGCGCCAGCGCCTCCACGGCGACCCCGCGGCCACGGCCGGGACCCACCAGGCGCACGGCCACGCGGAGGGCCGGGCCATCCCGTTCGCCGACCCGTCGTCGCGCACCCGCGTGCTCCTCGTCGCCTCGGGCAAGGGCGGGGTCGGCAAGTCGTCGGTGACCACCAACCTCTCCGTCGCCCTCGCCCGGCGGGGCCACCGCGTCGCCGTCGTCGACGCCGACGTGTGGGGCTTCTCGATCCCCCGCATGCTCGGCGTCGACCGCCCGCCCGTCGTCATCGACGAGATGCTCGTGCCCCCGGTCGCCCACGGCGTGGCCTGCATCTCGATGGGCTTCTTCGCCCAGGAGGACCAGCCGGTCATCTGGCGGGGGCCGATGCTGCACAAGGCCCTCGAGCAGTTCCTCACCGACGTGTTCTGGGACGACCCCGACTTCCTCGTCGTCGACCTGCCCCCCGGCACCGGCGACATCTCGATCTCGCTGTCGCAGTTCCTCCCGCGGGCCGAGGTCTACGTGGTGACCACCCCCCAGCCGGCGGCCCAGCGGGTGGCCCAGCGGGCCGCGTTCATGGCCCAGAAGGTCCGCCTCGAGGTGAAGGGCGTGGTCGAGAACATGAGCTGGTTCACCGGCGACGACGGCAAGCGCTACGAGATCTTCGGCGCCGGCGGCGGGCAGGAGCTGGCCGACCGGCTGGACGTGCCGCTCATCGGCCGGGTGCCGCTCGTCCCCGCCCTGCGGGCGGGCTCGGACACGGGCCGCCCCATCGTCGTCACCGACCCCGACGGCGAGGCGGCGCTGGCCTTCGCGGCGATGGCCGAGACGATCGACGTCGAGCTGGCGCCCACCCGTCGTTACCACCCGCAGCTGAACATCGTCTAGGAAGGGGGCCCGCGGGAGCGGACGGCGCTCCCCCGTGCGGCCGTCCCCCGCCGCTCGCCACCGTCCAGGAAGGAGCCCCGTGGACGTCCGGATCGGCGTGACCTACAGCGCCAAGGAGATCGACCTCGAGCTCGACGACGACGTCGACCGGGACGAGCTGCGGGCCAGGATCGAGTCGGCCGTCGGCGACGGCGGCAAGGTGCTGTGGCTCACCGACCGGCGGGGCCGGGCCGTCGGCGTCCCGTCGGACAAGGTGGCCTACGTCGAGATCGGCGGGCCCGACAGCGAGCGCCGCATCGGCTTCGGCTCGCCGTAGCGGGGGCCAGCCGGCCGTGCCCCTCGGCCTCCTCGACCGCCGCCTGCTGTTCGTCACCGGCAAGGGCGGCGTCGGCAAGACCACCGTGGCCGCCGCGCTGGCCCTTCTCAGCGCGCAGCAGGGGCGGCGGACCCTCGTGGGCGAGGTCGACGCCAAGGGCAACCTGGCCGACTTCTTCGAGACCGGCCCCACCGGGTTCGAGCCGCGGGAGCTCCAACCCAACCTCTTCGCCATGTCGATGGACACCGAGGCGTCGCTGAAGGAGTACCTGCGGCTCCAGCTCAAGGTGCCCCTGCTGGCCCGCATCGGGCCGCTCGCCCGGTCCTTCGACTTCGTCGCCAACGCCGCCCCCGGCGTGAAGGAGATCCTCACCGTCGGGAAGTTCTGCTGGGAGGTGCTCCGCGACACCTACGACCTGATCGTGGTCGACGCGTCGGCCACCGGGCACATCGTCTCCCAGCTGTCGGCGCCCCAGGCCATCCAGGAGCTGGTGCAGGTCGGGCTGGTGCGGGAGCAGACGGGCTGGCTGATCGACGTGCTGTCCGACCCGGAGCGCACCGGCGCCGTCATCGTCGCCGCGCCCGAGGAGATGCCGGTGAACGAGACGCTCGAGCTGGCCG
>DASWMK010000050.1 GCA_036399815.1 Acidimicrobiales bacterium | reverse complement strand
CGTCGCCGCGGCCGGCGCGGCGGGCGGCGGCGGCCTGCGCCCGGCGCCCCGGCCCAAGGCCGCGCTGGCGGCCGGCCACGGCGGCGCCGCCGGGGCCGGCACGGTCACCGTGCCGATGCAGGGCACGATCGTGAAGGTGCTGGTGTCGGCAGGCGACACCGTGGAGGTCGGCCAGGCCCTGTGCGTGCTCGAGGCGATGAAGATGGAGAACAACATCGCCGCCGAGCGGTCGGGGACGGTCAAGGAGGTCAAGGTCGCCCCCGGCCAGGCCGTCGGCGCCGGCGACGTCGTGGCCGTCATCGAGTAGCCCGCCGGGCCTACGATCCCGGCGAGGGCCGGCGGACGGCCCAGGCGGGAGGTGCGCCGTGCGCGCACGTGCGGTGGTCGCGGTGGCGGTCGCGGCGGCGCTGGTCGCCCCGATCGGGTGGGCGCCGGGCGCCCTGGCGGTGGAGCCGCCGGCCGACCTGGTCGTCGAACCGGCGGACGGGCTGGTCGATCACCAGGGGGTCTGGCTCGTCGGGCGGGGCTTCCAGCGGGGGGAGGAGCTGCTGGCCGTCGAGTGCGTCGGCGAACCGACCCCCTCGACCTGTGACTTCAGCGTCCTCCTGTTCTTCGGAGCCAACCGGCAGGGCCGGTTCCGGGTCCTCTACGAGGCCCACCGGGTGGTCGAGTCCCGGCGCCTGGGCCGGGTCGACTGCGCCGACCGGGCGACACCGTGCTCGTTCGTGGTGCTCGACGGTGCCGGCGGTCCCCGCGCCGAGGCGAAGCTGTCGTTCGACCCCGACGCGCCCCTGCCCGACTACCCGCGCGCCGAGCCGGCCGTGCGCCACGAGGTCCGGCTCGGCTCGGCGGGCCAGCTGGTCGTCGAGGGGACGGTGTCGTGCACCGAGGACGCCGCCGCCTACCTGGTCGTCCAGGTCGAGCAGCAGGGCGAGATCCCGGCGCACGCGTACGGCTTCGGGCGCGTGCTGTGCGGGCACCGGGTGGCGTGGACGGTCAGGGCCGAGCCGGTCGACGGGCCCCCGTTCCACCCCGGCGAGGCCAGCGTCGCCGTCGTCGCCTTCGCGGAGGCGGCCCCCTTCCTCGGGAGCGCCGGTCGCACGGTCGCGACCGTCGACATCCGCGGCTGACCGGGCGACCCGCCGTCGCCTCGATCAGACCCTGGCGATGAGCTTGAACAGCGCGCCGGTCGGGTCGGCGGCCTGCGCGAGGCGCCCGTACGGCGTGGTCTCGGCCGGCTGGACGACCCGACCGCCGAGGGCCTCGGCCCTGGCCAGGGTCTCGTCGGTGCTGTCCACCGCGAAGTAGATCGACCAGTGGGCGGGGACGCCCTCGGGCAGGAACGCGCTCGCGTCCATCACGCCGGCCTGGGCGGCCTCGCCCTCGCCGAGGGTCGTGTAGCGGAACTCGGGCGTGTCGCCGGCGGTGTGGGTGTCCCACGCGAAAACCTCGCGGTAGAAGCGGACGCTCGCCTCGTAGTCCCGGGTGTGGAGCTCGAACCAGCCCGGCGACCCCGGCTCGCGCACGATCCCGAAGCCGGTGTGGCGGCCGGGCTGCCAGGCGCCGATGGCGGCGCCGCCGGCGTCGGTGAGGAACAGCATGACGCCGAGGTCGGTGACGGGCATGGGCGGCACGATCACCTTGCCGCCGGCGGCGACGGCGGCGTCGGCCGTGGCCGCCGCGTCGGGGGTCTCGAGGTACACCGACCACGTGTCGGGCGAGCCGGTCTCGGGCGTGTTCCCCATGCACCCGGCGACGCCCCGGCCGTCCTTGGCGAAGCTCACGTAGCCGCCGTACTCGGCGCCGGCCTCCTCCGAGGTCCAGCCGAACAGCTCGCCGTAGAACTCGCGGGCCCGGGCCACGTCCGAGGTGAGCAGGTCGATCCAGCAGGGTGCACCGGTCATGGGAGTGCCTCCGTCCGAGGTGTCACGGTCGCAGCTTCAGACGGGCCGGCCGCCCGCCGCTCATCGGCGCGTCAGCGGGCGCGGACGACGACGGTGCCGCTGGCCCGGTCGTGCAGGCCCCGGCGCTCGGGGTGGAGCACGGCGCTCAGGTAGATGGCCAGCGCGATCAGCTGGAAGAACGGCGCCGTCGTGTACTGGACGGACGGCACGAGGAACCGGATGGCCGACATCCCCCACGTGGGCCGGCCGCCGTCGAGGTGGCGGACGACGCGGATGCCCATGAGCTGCTTGCCGAGCGTCGCCCCCCGCGTCGCCGTCAGCACGATCTCGTAGGCGGCGGCCAGCAGGATCGACAGGGCCAGCACCCACAGCGGGAAGCGCAGGTCGTCGCCCGACCGCTCGCCGAACAGGCCGACGAGCGCGCTGCCGGGCAGGAACACGACGAGGAACACGTCGAACAGGCGGGCCGCCGCCCGCTGCGCGATGGCCGCCGGCGCGCCAGGGCCGGTGGGCGCCATCTCGTAGGTCGGGATCGGCCGCCCCCGGTCGTCCCGCTCGAACTCCCGGGGGTCGAACCGCCCCCCGTCGTCGGTCATTCGGCGGCGTCCGCCAGCAGCTCGGAGAGGGTCGGGTGGACGAGCAGGCTCTCGACGATGTCGGTCACCCGCAGGCCGGCCGTGACGGCGAGGGCCAGCACCGAGATGAGCTCGGCGGCGTGGCGGCCCACGATGGAGCCGCCGAGGACGACGCCGGTCGCGGGGTCCGAGATGATCTTCACGAAGCCGCGGGAGTCGTTGTTGATGAGCGCCTTGGCGCTGGCCGTGAACGGCACCTTGGTGACCCGGATCTTGCGGCCGTCGGCGAACGCGTCCGCCTCGGCCAGGCCGACGTCGGCGATCTCCGGCTCGGTGAAGATGGCCGACGCCGCCTTCTCGTAGTCGAGGTGGCGGTGGGCCCGGGTGTGCCCGCCCATCACGTGCTCGGCGATCTTGCGGCCCTGCATGGCGGCCACCGACGACAGCGGCAGCTTCCCGGACAGGTCGCCCGCCGCGTAGATGTGGGGCACGTTCGTGACGCAGTGCTGGTTGACCGGGACGTAGCCCCACCGGTCGACCTCCACGCCGGCGGCGTCGAGCCCCAGCCCCTCGGAGTTCGGGATGGACCCGATGGCGAGCAGGGCGTGGCTGCCCTTGGCCATGCGCCCGTCGTCGCAGTGGACGACCACGCCGTCGGCCGTGCGGTCGATGCCGACGGCCCGCGCCCCCTTCAGCAGCCGGACGTCCCTCCGCAGCAGCTCGTCCTCCAGCGCGGCGGCCACCTCGGCGTCCTTCTGGGGCAGCACCTGCTGGCGGCTGACGATCAGCGACACCTGGGCGCCGAACGACGAGAACATGTGGACGAACTCGACGCCGGTGACCCCGGAGCCGATCACCACGAGCTGCTCGGGGATCTCGGGCGGCGGATAGGCCTGGCGGGTCGTCAGCACCCGCTCGCCGTCGACCTCCGCCCAGTCCGGCACCCGGGGCCGGCTGCCGGTGGACACGAGGATGGCGTCGGCCCGGAGCTCGGTGACCCCGTCGGTGGTCTCGACGACGACCTCGTTCGGGCCCTTCAGCCGGCCCGTCCCCTGCAGCAGGCGGACGCCCTGGCTCGTGAGCAGGTCGACCACGTTGCGGTGGAGCTTGTGCTCGATGCCGGCGATCCGCTCCTTGATGAGCTGGGCGTCGAGCCGGGGCAGGACCTCGTCGGCCAGGCCCATCCCGGCGATGCGCCGGCTGAACGACATGGCGCCGCCGGTGGCGATCATCGCCTTGGACGGGATGCAGTCCCAGAGGTGCGCGGCCCCGCCGACCACGTCCCGCTCGACCAGGGTGACCTCGGCCCCGAGGCGGGCGGCATGGGTGGCGGCGGTGTTGCCGGCCGGCCCGCCCCCGATGATGACGAAGTGCACGCTGGCCATGCCGCGAGGCTACCCGTGGACGTCGGTCGTACCGGCGGGGTCGCCGGCGCGGGGCGTCGCCTCCGACGGCTCCGGCGGAGCGAAGAGCGCCTCGTCGACGTCGTCGAGCCCTGGTGCGATCCGCAGCATCATCTCGATGACGCGTCGGGTCTCGGGTGTGTACGGCGCGTCCCGGTAGTGCGACGACACGGCGTCCCGGAACCGCACCCGCCGGAGGCGCGCCACGAAGGTCCGCAGCGCGCGATCGGCGAGGAGCTCGCTCATGAACCCGTGCCGGTACTTCTCGATGGCGTACTCGAGGTTGTCCATCTCGGTGAAGACGTAGAAGAGGAACCTCGCCCGCGTCGCTCGCGTCTCTCCGTGGAGCGCCGCCGCACCGACGTACCGATCGCGGGAGTCGGGTCGCGACTGCTCGTACTCCACCCGCATCAGGTTCCCGAGGTGGATCCGCTCGTAGAGGTGGTCGAGCGAGTTCTCCTGCCGGAGCGCCCAGTACTGGCTGAGGCCGAGGACGAGGGTGTCCACCGCCAGGAGGACGGCCCCGAGGTTCACGGTCGTGCTGGCGGGAAGACGGAGAGCGGCGACCACGGTCACGGCCGCGGAGACGGCGAGGAGTGCGGCGGCGAAGGCCCGGCTGGTCAGTCGGGCCGCCGGCAGCCGCGAGAGGCCGAACATGGCGACCGTGATCGGTTCGGCGGCCACCGTCACCTCCTCGCCCCGCTCCCGCCGACAAGGTACCGCCCGGCGGACGGCGGCGACGGGTCGTCAGCGAAGCGCCACGAGCCCGGCGTCGGTCGGCGTGAAGCCGCAGGCGCCGACGTAGAAGGGGCGGAGGTGGTCGTCGAAGTCGACGTGCAGCCACTCGCACCCGGCGGCCGCCGCCTGCTCCTCGGCGACCCGCACGAGCTCCCGCCCGATCCCCCGCCGCTGGGCCCGCTCGGCCACGGCCGTGTCGATCAGGAAGGCGTGCAGCGCCCCGTCCCAGGCGACGTTGACGAACCCGACGAGAGCGCCGCCGCCGCCCCCGTCGCCGTCCTCGTCGTAGGCGCACACCCAGCCGAGGCTGTGGTCGCGCAGCTGGGCGGCCCAGTCGTGGTCGACCGGCTCGTGCCCGAACGCCTCGGCGTGCAGCGCCTCGACGGCACCGCTGTCGACCTCGCCCCGCCACTCGTACCGCACCGGCATGGGGACAGCATGCCGGCGCCGTCGAGGTCACGCCCCGACCGTCGTACGCTTCGGTCCATGAGCGAGGACCGCCGCACCTACGCCGACTGGGAGGAGCTGGCCAGGACCGAGCTGAAGGGGCGGGACCCCGCGGAGCTGACCTGGCGGACCCCCGAGGGCATCGACGTGAAGCCCCTCTACACGCCCGAGGACACCGAGGGGATCGACCACCTCGGCACCCTCCCGGGGTTCGCCCCGTTCGTCCGCGGCGTGCGGGCGACGATGTACGCCAACCGGCCGTGGACGATCCGCCAGTACGCCGGGTTCTCGACGGCCGAGGAGTCCAACGCCTTCTACCGGCGCAACCTGGCCGCCGGGCAGAAGGGCCTGTCGGTGGCCTTCGACCTGGCCACCCACCGGGGCTACGACAGCGACCACCCGCGGGTGGTGGGCGACGTCGGCAAGGCCGGCGTGGCCGTGGACTCCGTCGAGGACATGAAGATCCTCTTCGACGGGATCCCCCTCGACCGCATGAGCGTGTCGATGACCATGAACGGGGCCGTGCTGCCGGTGATGGCGTGCTTCGTCGTCGCCGGCGAGGAGCAGGGGGTGCCGCCCGAGCAGCTGAGCGGGACCATCCAGAACGACATCCTCAAGGAGTTCATGGTCCGCAACACCTACATCTACCCGCCCGAGCCGAGCATGCGGATCGTGGCCGACGTGATCGGCTACACGGCCCGCCGCATGCCCCGGTTCAACTCGATCTCGATCTCCGGCTACCACATGCAGGAGGCGGGGGCGACGGCGGACCAGGAGCTGGCCTTCACGATCGCCGACGGCATGGAGTACGTGCGGGCGGCCATGTCCACCGGCCTCGGGGTCGACGAGTTCGCCGGCCGCCTGTCGTTCTTCTTCGGCATCGGCATGAACCTGTTCATGGAGGTGGCCAAGCTGCGGGCCGCCCGCCTGCTGTGGTGCCGGGTGATGGAGGGGTTCGGGGCGACCAGGCCGGGGTCGCTGATGCTGCGGACGCACTGCCAGACCTCGGGCGTGTCGCTCACCGAGCAGGACCCGTACAACAACGTCGTCCGCACGACCCTGGAGGCGCTGGCCGCCGTGCTCGGCGGCACCCAGAGCCTGCACACGAACGCCTTCGACGAGGCCCTCGGCCTGCCCACCGACTTCTCGGCCCGCATCGCCCGCAACACCCAGCTGATCCTCGCCGAGGAGACGGGCGTGCCGGCCGTCGTCGACCCGCTCGGCGGCAGCTGGTACGTCGAGTCGCTCACCGACGCGCTGGCGACGAGGGCGTGGGCGCTCGTGCAGGAGGTCGAGGAGCTGGGCGGCATGACGAGGGCGGTCGTGTCCGGCATGCCGAAGCTCCGCATCGAGGAGGCGGCGGCCCGCCGGCAGGCGCGCATCGACCGGGGCGAGGAGGTGGTGGTCGGGGTCAACAAGTACCGGCCCGACGACCCCGACCACGTCGAGGTCCTCGACATCGACAACACCCGCGTCCGCCAGCAGCAGCTGGCCCGGCTGGAGCGGCTGCGGGCCGAGCGGGACGAGGAGCGGTGCCGGGCGGCGCTCGAGGCCATCACGAAGGGCGCGGCGGGCGACGTCAACCTGCTCGAGCTGTGCGTCGAGGCGGCCAGGGCGAGGGCGACGGTCGGCGAGATGTCCGACGCCATGGAGCAGGTGTTCGGCCGGCACCGGGCGGAGGTCCGGAGCGTGTCCGGCGTGTACGGCGCGGCCTGGGCCGGCGACGAGGGCTACGAGCGCATCAGGGCCGACGTGGAGGACTTCGCCGCCGACGAGGGCCGCCGACCGCGGATGCTCGTCGCCAAGATGGGCCAGGACGGCCACGACCGGGGCGCCAAGGTGATCGCGACCGCGTTCGCCGACCTCGGCTTCGACGTCGACATCGGCCCGCTGTTCCAGACCCCGGCCGAGGTCGCCCGCGACGCCGTCGAGCACGACGCCCACGTGGTCGGCGTGTCGACCCAGGCGGCCGGGCACAAGACCCTGGTCCCGGCGCTGATCGAGGAGCTCCGCAAGGCCGGCGCCGACGACGTGCTCGTGGTCGTCGGCGGCGTGGTGCCGCCCCAGGACCACGAGTTCCTGATGCAGGCCGGGGTGGCGGCCGTGTTCGGGCCGGGCACGCACATCCCGAAGGCCGCCGAGCGGGTGCTCGACCTGATCCGGGCCCAGCGGTCCGCCGCCTGAGCGGGCCGTTGCCCGACGTCGACGGGCTGGTGGCCGGTGTGCTGGCCGGCGACCGGCGCAGCCTGGCCAGGGCCATCACGCTCGTCGAGTCGACGCGGGACGACCACCGCGCCGCCGCCGACGAGGTCGTCGCCCGGGTGCTCGACCGCACCGGCCGGTCGGTGCGGATCGGCGTGTCCGGCGCGCCGGGGGCCGGGAAGTCGACGTTCGTCGAGGCGTTCGGCCTCCACCTCGTCGCCGCCGGGCACCGCGTCGCCGTGCTGGCCGTCGACCCGTCGAGCACCCGGTCGGGCGGGTCGATCCTCGGGGACAAGACCCGCATGGCCGACCTGGCCCGCCACCCGGCGGCGTTCGTGCGCCCGTCGCCGTCGGGCGGGTCGACGGGCGGCGTCGCCCGCCGCACCCGCGAGGCGCTGCTGCTGTGCGAGGCGGCCGGGTTCGACCGGGTGCTGGTCGAGACCGTCGGCGTCGGCCAGGCCGAGGTGGCCGTGTCCGAGCTGGTGGACCTGTTCCTGCTGCTCGCCGCGCCGGGTGGGGGCGACGAGCTCCAGGCCATCAAGCGGGGCATCGCCGAGCTGGCCGACGTGGTCGTCGTGACCAAGGCCGACGGCGAGCTGGCCGGCCCGGCTCGGCACGCGGCGGCCGACTGGAAGGCGGCGCTCCAGCTCGTGCGGCCGTCGCACCCGGAGTGGCAGCCCCGGGTGGTGCTGGTCTCGTCGGTGACCGGCGACGGGATCGCGGACGTGGACGCCGCCGTCGCCGAGTTCGGAGCCGCGCTGGGCGAGGCCGGCATCGCCCGCCTGCGGGCCGACCAGGCCCGGTCGTGGATGTGGCGGGAGGTGACCGACAGCGTGCTCGACCGGCTGCGCCGCGACCCCGAGGTCCGCCGCCTGCTGCACCGGCTGGAGGCCGAGGTGGCGGCCGGCGCAATCGCCCCCGGCGCCGCCGCCCGCCGCCTGCTCGACGCCTTCCTCGCCTCCGGTCGGTGACGCCCGCCCGGCGGGCGCCAGTGGCCGCGGCGGGTGCGCCGGCGGGCGCCCGCCCGTTCTCGTCCGCGCCCCCGTGGTGACCGCCCCCCGGCGCCGTCCCGTCCGCGCCGCCGTGGTGACCGCCCCCCGGCGCCCTCCCGACCGCGCCGGCGCCGTCGTCGTGACCGCCGCCCGGCGGGCGCGAGTGGCCGGTGCGGCGACCGGCACCCTCCCCTCTGCGCCGGCGCCCCCGTGGTGAGCGCCGCCCGGCGGTGGGCGCCGGTGGCCGGTGCGGCGGTGGCCGTGGGGGGCGCGGTCGCCGTCGCCCTCGCGTTCCGCTCGGCCCTGGGCGACGCCGCGGACGCCGTCGAACGGGCCTCGCCGGCGTGGGTGGCCGTCGCCGCGGTCTGCCTGGCCGCCGGGCGGGTCGGGCTGGCGGCGGCGTCGTGGACGGTCGCCGCCGTCGCCCTCACCCCCGTGCCGCCCGGCACCGCCGCCCGCGTGTGGCTCCGGGCCACCGTGGCCAAGTACCTCCCCGGCGGGGTGTGGCAGCCGGTCAGCGCCACCGAGCGCCTCCACCGGGCCGGCGCGCCGCTCGGGGCGGCCGCGGCGGTGACCGCCGTCGAGGTGGCGGCGTCGGCGGTCGGCGGCGCCGCTGTCGGCATCGCCGCCGTCCCCGCGCTGGCCGGGGCCGGGTCGGGCGGCCTCGCCTGGACGCCGCTCGCCGCCCTCCCCCTCGCCGCGCTGGCCGTCCCGCCCGTGCTCCGCGCCGTCCTCTCGCTGGCGGCGAGGGCCGCCGGCCGGCCCGGCGCGGCCGTCGCCGTCCCCGGCCGGGTCGTCGCCCGCTGCGCCGTCCTCCAGGCCGCCAGCTGGGCGCTGGCCGGCCTCGCCACCGCCGCCCTGCTGCTCGCCGTCGGCGCCCCCGCCGTCCCGTCGCTGTCGGTCCCCGCGACCGCGCTCGCCTGGTTGGCCGGGTTCGCGGTCGTCGTCGCCCCCGCTGGGCTCGGCGTGCGGGAGGCCGCCCTCACCGCCGCGCTCGCCACCCGGGTGCCGGCCGCGGACGCGCTGGCCGCCGCCCTGCTGTCCCGCCTCGTGTGGGTGGCCGTCGACGCCCTCGCCGCCGCCTCCACCCTGGCCCCCAGGGCGGCCAAGTATCCTGGGCCGGCCCCATGACCAGCCCTTCCGCCGTCGACGTCTCCGTCGTCCTTCCCGTCTACAACGAGAAGGGCCACCTGCGCGACGAGATCGTCCGCATCCGGGCCGCGCTCGAGGCGTCGCCCTACTCGTTCGAGATCATCGTCGTGGACGACGGCTCCGACGACGGCTCCAGCGACCAGCTGCGGGAGATCGAGGGCATCCGCCTGATCCGCTTCGCCCAGAACCGGGGGTCGGGCACGGCCCGCCGGGCCGGCACGGCGGCGGCGAGGGGCGACGTCGTCGTGTGGACCGACGCCGACATGACCTACCCGAACGACCGCATCCCCGAGCTGGTGAAGGAGCTCGAGGGGTGGGACCAGGTCGTCGGCGCCCGCACGTCCGAGCAGGGCACCGTGAAGTTCGCCAGGGTGCCGGCCAAGTGGTTCATCCGCCGGCTGGCCAGCTTCCTCGTCGAGACCCCGATCCCCGACCTCAACTCGGGGCTGCGCGCCTTCCGACGGGACGTCGCGGCCCAGTTCCTCCACCTGCTGCCGCCCGGGTTCAGCTGCGTCACCACGATCACGATGTCGTTCCTGGCCAACGGCTACTCGGTGAAGTACGTGCCCATCGACTACTTCCCGCGAGCCGGCCGCTCGAAGTTCCACTGGTGGGCCGACACCCGCCGCTACCTGCTCCAGGTGCTGCGGCTGGTGCTGTCCTACAACCCGCTGCGCATCTTCCTGCCCCTCGGCTTCCTGCTCACCGCCGTCGGCCTGGTGAAGCTCGGCTACGACTTCGCCACCAAGGACTACCGGGTGGCGACGAACACCCTGCTGATCCTGTTCGCCGCCTTCCAGGTGTTCGCCGTGGGCCTCCTCGCCGACCTCGTCGTGCGGGTGACCAGGCCGAAGAGCAGCGTCGAGCCGGCCAGCCAGTAGCCGGTTGCCCGTCCTGTTCCTCGGGACCTACGACGGGTCCCGTCATCCGAGGGTGGTCGTCCTGCGCGACGGCATGGCCGCCGCCGGGGTCGAGGTCGTCGAGGTCAACGTCCCCCTCGGGGTCGACACCGCCTACTGGGTGCGGGCGCTGCGCCGCCCGTGGCTGGCCGCCGGCCTCGGGTGGCGGCTGGCCCGGGCGTGGGCCCGGCTGGCCGTCGCCGCCCGGCGGGCGGCCAGGGGGCGGCGCCCCGACGCGGTGGTGGTCGGCTACCTCGGCCACTTCGACGTCCACCTCGCCCGCCTGCTGTTCCCCCGCACCCCGGTCGTGCTCGACCAGCTGGTGATGGCGGCGGACACGGCGAGGGACCGGGGGACGACCGGCGGGCCGGTCGTGCGGGCCCTCGACCTGGTGGACCGGGCCGCGCTGGCGTCGGCATCCGTCGTCGTCGTCGACACCGACGAGCACGTCGGGCTGCTCGGCCGCTCGGCCGGCAAGGGCGTGGTCGTGCCGGTCGGCGCGCCCGACTGGTGGTTCCGCCCGCCGCCCTCCTCCCCCTCGCCGCCGTCGGCCCCGCTGCGGGTCGCCTTCTTCGGCCTGTACACGCCGCTCCAGGGGGCGCCGATGATCGGGGCCGCCCTGGCAGACCTGGCCCGGCGGGGGGTGGCGGTGACGGCGACGATGGTCGGCACCGGCCAGGACCGGGCCGCCACCGAGGCGGCCGCCGCCGGCGTGCCCGGGGTCGAGTGGCGGGACTGGGTGCCGGGGACCGACCTGCCCGACCTCGTCGCCGCCCACGACGTGTGCCTCGGCATCTTCGGCACCGGCGACAAGGCCCGCCGGGTCGTGCCCAACAAGGTGTACCAAGGGGCGGCCGCCGGGTGCGCGGTCGTCACGTCCGACACGCCGCCCCAGCGCCGGGTGCTCGGCGACGCCGCCGTGCTCGTCCCGCCAGGCGACCCCGTCGCCCTGGCCGACGCCCTCGCCGCACTGGCCGCCGACCGGGACCGCCTGCTCTCGCTGCGGCAGTCGGCGGCCGGTCTGGCCGAGCGATCCTTCCGCCCCGCCGCGGTGGTCCGCCCCCTGCTCGACCGGCTGGGGCCCTAGCCCTCCGGCTCGCCGTGGAGGCCGCACTCCGTCTTCGCGGAGTCGGCCCAGCGGCCCGCCCTCGCGTGCTCGCCGGGGGCGACCGGGCGGGTGCAGGGCCAGCAGCCGATCGACGAGTAGCCCTCGTCGGTGAGCGGGTGCACGGGCAGGTCGTGGTCCTTCACGTACAGCTCGACGTCGTGGTCGGTCCACGTCGCGAGCGGGTTGACCTTGACCACGTCCTGCATCAGGTCCCACGACACGATCGGCGCGCCCGCCCGGCTGGGCGCCTCGCTGCGGCGCAGGCCGGTGATCCAGGCCGACCGGCCCTCGAGCGCCCGCCGCAGCGGCTCGACCTTGCGGGACCGGCAGCACCCGTTCTGGTCGAAGCGCCAGCGGTCGTCCATGGCGACGACCGGCTCGACCACCGTGAGGTTGAGGTCGTAGCGCTCTCGCACCTGCTCGACGTAGGCCAGCGTCTCGGCGAAGTGGTACTGGGTGTCGAGGAACACGACCTCGATGCCCGGCGCCACCTGCACGGCGATGTCGAGCAGCACGCAGTCCTGGAACGAGGCGGTGAGCACGCAGGCCTCGCCGAAGCGCTCCCACGCCCAGGCCACGGCGGACGACGCGGGGAGGTGCTCCAGGCGCGCGGACGCGGCGGCGAGGTCGGCGAGGTCGGGGGCGGGCACGATCCGACCGAGGATAGGGGCTGGGGACGCCGGTCCCGTGGTCATCGGTGCCCTATCGGTAGCCTGAACGCCCTCGTGACCGCGCCGCCGCTGACCACCGCCGCCTGGCTGCGGCTCGACGCCGTCGGCCGGGCGCTCGACCGGGTGCGCCCCGAGCGGGTGCTCGAGGTCGGCGCCGGCCGGGGCGCGATGGGCTGGCGGCTGGCCCGGCGGTGCTCGGCCTACGTCGGCCTGGAGCCGGACCCGGCGTCGTTCGCGGTGGCCCGCGAGCGGCTGGCCGGCGTGCCCGGCGCCGAGGTCCGCAACGGCGACGTGTCGTCCCTGGCCGACGGCGAGGTGTTCGACCTCGTGTGCGCCTTCGAGGTGCTCGAGCACGTGCCCGACGACGTCGGCGAGCTGCGGCGGTGGGGCGCCCACCTGCGCCCGCCCGGCTGGCTGCTGCTCAGCGTCCCCGCCCACCAGTCCCGCTTCGGCCCGACCGACGAGGCCGTCGGCCACGTCCGCCGCTACGACCGAGAGCCGCTCACCGACACCCTGCGGGCCGGGGGGTTCGAGCCCGTCGAGGTGACGGCCTGGGGCGCCGGGGCCGGCCACCTGCTCGAGTGGGCCAGGGACCGGGTGACGACCCGCCGCCCGGCCCCGTCCAGCCAGGAGGAGCGCACGGCCCGCAGCGGCCGGTTCCTCCAGCCCTCAGGCCCGCTGGCCGGCGCGGCCACGGCCGTGCTGGCCGCCCCCGGCCGGCTCGTGCAGCGCCCGTTCGCGAGGACGGGCGCGGGGATCGGCTGGGTCGTGCTCGCCCGCTCGTCCGCCTAGGACGCCGGCGGGCACGGCGACCCACCAGCGCATCGGTTCGGTCCTGGCCGCCGGGGCGACAATCGGCCCATGCCGATCATCCACGTGGACATGCTCGAGGGGCGCTCGCTCGACCAGAAGCGGGCGCTGGCGAGCGAGCTGACCGACGCGTTCGTGCGGTGCTGCGGCGGCGAGGCGGCGGCGGTGCGGGTGGTGATCAGCGAGGTGCCGCCGTCCAACTGGGCGATCGGCGGCCGTCTCGTGGCCGACCGCTAGCTCCGGAAGCCCCAGGTGTCGCCGCGGAAGGCGTCGAAGAAGGCGACGCCGCCGAACAGCAGCGGCCGGCCGCCGTAGGACACCATGCCGAGGTCGCTGCGGGCCGACGGGTGGCGGCCGGGATCGAGCCGCAGCCAGGCCGACCCGTCCCAGGCCCACGTGTCGTCGTGCCAGGCGGACTCGACGTCGGTCCCGCCGAACAGCACGACGGCGCCGAGGGCGGCGTCCCACGCCATGCCCATCCCGTCGCGGGCCTCGGGCGCCACCGGCGGCCGGCGGCGCACCCACGTCGACCCGTTCCACACCCACGTGTCGCCGTAGACCTCGCCGGCGGCGCCGGCGTTGCCGCCGAACAGGACGACCTGCCCGCGCGCCGGGTCGGTCTCCATCCCGGGCAGCGACCGGGGCGCCGGCGACGCCGACGGGTGCAGCTGCTGCCACGTCCTGCCGTCCCACGCCCACGTCTCGTCGAGGACCGTCTCGAACACGTTGCCGCCGAACAGGACCAGCCGCCCGGTCGCCGGGTCGAAGGCCATGCGGGCCCCGAAGCGGGCCGGCGGGCTGGCGGCCGGCCGCTCCCTCGTCCACGTGGCGCCGTCCCAGGTCCACGTGTCGCCGGCCAGCCCCCGGTCGGTGCGCCCGCCGTAGAGGACGACCTCGCCCCTCGCCTCGTCGTAGGCGATCGCCGCGCCGGTGCGGGCGAGCGGCGACCGCTCGGGCGACGCCTCCGTCCACTCGCCGCCGGAGAACGTCCACGTGTCGCCGAGCAGCAGGCCGCCGCCGGGGGTGCCGCCGAAGAGGACGGCCTCGCCCCTCGCCCCGTCGTAGGCCATGGCGAACGACGCGCGTGGGCTGGGCGACGTCGCCGTGCGCACCTTCGACCACGTGTGACCGCCGGCGTCCGCGGCCGTCGCCGCCGCGACGACGAGCACCGCCGCCACCAACCCCCCGACCAGGCGCCGCACCATGGAGCCTCCCCTCGGTCGCGGCCCAGCGTAGGGGTACGGTGCGGGGCGATGTCGAGCGAGCAGGCCAGCCACCAGGACGTGGTCGACGCCACGGCGGCGACGGAGCGCACCATGCGGCCCCAGCGGGTGCCGGTCAACGTCTACGAGACGACCGGGGCGCTCGTGGTCGTCGCCCCGCTCCCCGCCGTCCGCGCCGGCGACGTCACCATCGAGCTGCGACCCGGCGCCCTCCGGTTCTGGGCCCCGCTGCGCAGCGCCGGCCCCCGCAGCCACCTCGTCCACGAGTGGGACTACGGGGGCTACGAGCGCGAGATCGAGGTGCCGGAGGGCTACGGCGGCGGCGTGGAGGCGTCCCTGGCCAACGGCCAGCTGGCCGTCCGGGTCCTCCGCGGCAGCACCGACGGGCCGATCACGATCCACCCCAACGCGCTGTAGCGGGGGCGGGTCAGCCGGCGGGCTCGAAGCGCACGTCGGTCGCGGCGGCGCCGAGGAAGGCGAGCAGCCGGGCGCCCTCGGCGGCGACGTCGTCCCGCTCGTCACCGGTCAGCGGGCCGGCGGAGCGGACGACGAGCGCGTCCCCCTCGACGGCCCACGAGGCCCGGGCGAACCCGTCGACGAGGACGAGGCCGCGCACCGGGAGGCCGGGGCCGAACAGGCGGCGGCGGTCGTCGTCGGCCATCACCCGGGTGCGGTCGGCGTGGGACAGCACGACGTTGTCGAACTCGGGGAGGAAGCGGGGCGGCGCCGGTGTGGCCGGGTCGGGCCGGGGCGCGTCGGGCAGGTCGAGCAGCTCGCGGCCCCGCTCGTCCCGGAACGGCCGCAGCCGGGGCCGGAGGCGGTCGAGCACGGCCCGCATCCCGGTCAGCCGGGACCAGGCGGCGACGTCGGCGGGCGCCGCCGGGCCGAAGGCGGCGAGGTAGCGGAGGACGACGTCGTCGATCGACGGGCGCTCGGCCAGCGGCCGGCCGAGCCAGGCCTCCGCCGTCGTCAACGCCACCTGGCCGGTGCGCCCCCACACGCCCCTCGGCGGCACCTGCACGGCGGCGAGCCGGTTGCGGCAGGCGTAGGCGAGGGCGCCGGGATGGAGGTCGGGGAAGCGCTCCGCCATCGCCGCCCGCAGCTCGGCGCCCGTGCGGGGCCGCTCGGCGAGGAGCGGGCGGGCGAAGGCCAGGACCGGCTCGAGGTCGACCCCGACGAGGTGGGGCCCGAGCTCGGCGTGGCGGGCCAGCTCGGCGTCGAGGACGGGCTGCACCAGCGGCCGGATGGCGAGGCAGTCCTCGGCGGTGACCAGGTGGATGGTCGCCCGCATGAGCACGAGGCGGACGACCCGGCGGTCGACGAGCAGGCCGGCGAGCTCGTCGGCCCGGAAGCCGGCCAGGCGGGACCACAGCCCGACGTACGGGTTGAGCGGGAGCTGGGCCTGGAGGCCGACGAGGTGGTGGACGGCGCCGAGGACGGGGAGGTCGGCCCGGTCGAGGAGGAGCTGGCGGGCCAGCAGGGCTCGGTTGAGCGCCCGGGTGGTGACGACGTCGGCGGCCACGTGCGCCATCGTGGCCGGGCCGGTGCCAACCTGGGGCGATGACCGGGCCGATGGACGAGCTGTTCGACCGCTCGGCCCGCTGGCAGGCGCTGGACGAGGCGCTCGGCCGCAGCCTCGGTCCCCGCCCGCCGTCGATGCTGTTCGACGTGGCCGCCGGGCTGGCCCTGCCCGGCGACGGGCCCGTCCTCGATGCCGGCTGCCGCGACGGCGCCCACGCCAGGACGCTGGCCGAGCGGCTCGGGCGCTTGGTGCTCGGCGTCGACCTCGTGCGGGGCAACCTGTCCGGCGTGCGGACCGCCGCCGTCGCCGACGTCGCCGCCCTGCCGTTCCCGGCCGGCGCGTTCGCGCTCGTGTGGTGCCGGGACACGCTGGAGCTGGTGCCCGACCCCGCCGCGACGGTGGCCGAGATGGCGAGGGTGCTGCGGCCGGGGGGCGCCGTCCTCCTGTACACGGCGTGGGCGACCGAGGCGCTGGAGCCGGCCGAGCGGGCCCGGCTGTTCTCGGCGCTGGCGCTGTCCCCGGCCGGCGCCGACCGGGCCTGCGTCGAGGCGGCCATCGGGGCGAGCGGCCTGGCCGTCGAGTCCTTCGAGGAGGTCAGCCCCGAGTGGGCCGAGCACGACCTCGAGCACGGCGGCGGGCGCACGGTCGCCAGCCTCCTCACCCTCGCCCGCCTGCGCCGGGGACGGGACCGGTTCGCCGCCCTCGCCGGCGAGCGGGCCTACGAGCAGGCCGTCGCCTTCTCGCAGTGGGCCGCCTACCTCGTGCTCGGGAAGCTGCAGACCGGCCTGTGGGTGCTTCGCCGGTCGTGACCGCCGCCATCCGCGCCCGCCGGCAGCCGCCGCCCTTCCGCCGGGTGACGGTGCGCGGCACGGCGCAGCTGTCGCCCCGCATGGTGCGGGTGACCCTGGCCGGGCCGGAGCTCGCCGGCCTCGTGATCGACCAGCCGGCGGCCAGCGTGCGGGTGCTGCTGGCGTCGCCGGGCGCCGGCGGCCTGGTGGTGCCCGAGTGGAACGGCAACGAGTTCCTCCTGCCCGACGGCCGCCGGCCGGTGATCCGCACGCTCACCCCCCGGCGCCTGGACCCGTCCGGGCCGGAGCTGGACGTCGACGTCGTGCTCCACGAGGGCGGGGCGGCGTCGTCGTGGGCCGCCGGGGCCGAGCCGGGCGACGAGGCGGCCGTCTCGGGCCCGGGCCGGGGCTACCCGCTCGACCCGGCCGCGACGGCCTTCCTCCTCGCCGGCGACGAGACGGCGATCCCGGCCATCGGCCAGCTCCTCGAGGCCCTGCCCCGGGACGCGGCCGTGCGGGTCGTCGTCGAGGTCGCCCGCCCCGACGCCCGCCTGCCCCTCCCGCCCCACCCGGCGGCGACGGTGGCCTGGCACGACCTGCCACCCGGCGCACCGCCCGGCGAGGCGCTGGTCGCCGCCGTGGCCGCGGCCGAGGTCGAGCCGGGGACGAAGGTCTGGGCCGCCGGCGAGGCCGCCGCCGTCCAGCGCCTCCGCCGCCACCTCCTCGACGACCGCGGCATCCCCCGCGCCGACACCTGGATCAGGGGCTACTGGAAGCACGGCCGAGCCGGCGCCGGCGACGACGCCTGAGCGGGCCCGCCCGGGCTAGAGGCGCCGGGAGACCCGGGTGGCGAGCACGCCGACGGCCGCGCCGAGCAGGAACGCGGCGAGCAGCGCCAGCCACACGCGGACCTCGAAGTCGGCCCACAGGACGTCGATCCGCACCCGGCGCGTGTTCTGGAAGATGAACACGCCGGCCAGCACGACGACGAGGAGGGCGACGACCTCGCGGGCGCCGAGCGTGATCCCGCGCCGTCGGGTGGGGCCCTCCGCCTCGTCCCGACCCGGCATCACGCCCGGAACGATAGGCGGCGAGCCAGGCCGGCGAGGGGGACGAGGCCGAGGCGGCGGCGGACGAACCAGGCGAGACCGGCGTTCCACACGACGGTGCAGGCGGCCGTGCCCCAGGCCGCGCCGATCATCCCGTAGCGGAGGACCAGCACGATGTTCACGGCCAGGTTGAGCGCGGCGGTCACGCCGAGCACCCACGTGCTGTCCCGCTCGTGGCCGGTCATGTTCAGCAGCAAGCCCACCGGCCCGCCGACGGCGTTCGCCACCTGGGCCACGCACAGCACGACGAGCACGCCGGCGGCCGGCGTGAACCCGTCGCCGAAGGCCCGCAGGAGCGGCTCCCGGAGCACCACGATCACCCCCGACGCCGCCATCGAGGCGGCCACCACGCCGGCGACGCCGACGTCGAGCAGCCGCTGCATCCTGGCCAGGTCCCGCGCCACCCACAGCCGGGCGACGGTGGGCGCCAGCACCAGGTTGAGCGCGATCAGGAACCCGCTGATCAGGCTGGCGATCCGCCACGCGGCCGCGTACTGGCCGGCCCGCCTCGTGCCCACCAGCGCCCCGACCGTCACCACGTCGAGCTGGCCGAGGACCAGGGTGAACGCCGAGTACAGCCCGAGCAGGACCGTCGACCGCAGCCAGGCCCGCCGCCTCGACCGGTCGACGGCGCCGGCGGCGGCGCCGCCCTGCGACCGGGCCAGCCGGGCGAGCGCCACCCCCTGGACGGCGGCGATCACGGCGAACGCGGCCAGCTGGGCGGCGAGGACCGCGGCCACTGACGGGCGGCCGTCCGTCGCCGCGTCGAGCCCGACGGCGGCGGCGATGAGCAGCGCCGGCAGCCCGACGGCGAACGGCGCGAACGCGATCGTGTAGCGCTCGTCGCCCCGCAGCGCGCCCTCGGCGAAGCGGACGACGGCGAAGAACGGCACGGCCGCCACGGCCAGCAGCTGGGCCGCCGTCGACACGCCCTCGGGCCGCAGCGCGCCGGCCAGCAGCACCACCACCCAGGCGACGGCGGCGACGGCCGAGGCGGCGAGGATCGACCGCACCGTCCAGCGCACGTACGGCCCGAGCAGGTGGCGCTCGTCGCCCACCCGGTACTCGCTGACGAACCGCACCCCGGCGATGTCCGACCCGAGCTTGGCCGGGATCACGAACAGCGACAGCAGCGAGAACAGGTAGGCGTAGGCGCCGTAGCCGTCGGTGCCCATCACCCGGGCGAGGACGACCTGGCTGGCCAGGGTGAGGGCGATGCCGGCGGCCCGGATGGCGACGACGAGCAGGCCGCCCCTGGCCAGCCGCCCGAGCAGCGGGGCGGTCACCCCGCCCGGGCGGTGAAGCTGGCGTACGAGGCCAGGATGCCGACGACGTGGTCGGCGTAGTGGCCGATCGACACCTTCTCCCGGTACACGTCCTCGGCCCACCGCCGCCGCAGCAGGCCCTCGACGTAGCGGCGGTCCCAGGCGAAGGGCAGGCCGTCGAGCAGCGCCAGCACGTCGTCCCGCAGCGGCCCGGCGTACCAGCGGTCGACGGGCGAGTCGACGGGCGACTGCTTCGGCTGGTGGACGATCTCGGCCGGCAGCAGGCCCTTCTCCTCGGCCATCCGCATCAGCACGTACTTCCCGGTCGCCGCCGCCGTGCCCTCCCCCGGCCGCAGCAGCGCCACCGGCAGGGCCGTGGCGAAGGACTTCACCCGGCCGTGCAGGTAGGGCGAGCTCATCGCGACCCCGGTCCACGCCGACGCGCCCTCGACCTTCGTCTTGCTCTGCCCGGACAGGCCCTTGCCCCGGAAGGCGAGGCGGTAGGGGTCGACGTCGTCGAGGCCGGCGGCGAGGCGGTCGAGGACGGCGTCGACCGGCTCGGCCTGGGGCGGCGGGGCGCCCACCCGCAGCCGCCGGAGCGACAGGTCGTTGACGACGCGCGGCCCGAGGTGGCCCCGCGTCGGCCAGGGGCGCCGGAGGTTCTCGACCAGCCCGTAGCCCATCCGCCACACGTGGCCGAGCCGGTCCTCCACGACCCGGGGCGACGCCGCCCGCAGCGCGGCGGACAGCACGGGCGCCGGCACCCGGCCGAGGCGCTGGGCGAACGTGGCCCGGCGGTGGACGGTCGGGTAGCCGAGGAACACGTTGTCGCAGCCGTCGCCGGTCAGCGCGTGGACGAACCCGCGGCGCCGGGCCTCCGCGCACGCCGCCACCGTGTGCAGCTGGTAGTGGGGCTGGTGGCCGGGCTGGTTGAACACCGCCGAGTACCGGGCCAGCCCCTCGCCGATCACCTCCGCGGTGATCGGGACGTCGACGTGGGTGCTGCCGAGGTGGCGGGCCAGCACGTCGGTGTTGCGCTGGTTGTAGGTCGGGTCCTCGAAGTGGAACGTGAACGTCGTGACCCGGCGCCCGAGGCGGTGGAGGCCGGCGGCCACGAGGGCCGAGTCGAACCCGCCGAGGAGCACGGCCTGGTCCTGCTCGACGCCGGCCTGCTCGGCCAGCGTGTCCATGAACACCGTGTAGAGGGCGTCGACGGCCTCCGCCTCGGTGGCCGGCACGGGGCCGTCCCACGCCTCGGCCGGCGGGGCGATCGGCCGGGAGGCGCCGGGCCAGGAGTGGAGGGCCCCGCCCGGCAGGGTGCGGACGCCCCGGTAGACGGTGCGGCCGTCGGGGAGGAACTCCCAGCCGAGCAGGAAGTCCTCGTAGGAGCGGTCGACCCGCAGGTCCTCGCCCAGCGCGGCGCCGGCCACCACCAGCTGGGTGGACAGCACGACGCCGTCGCCCCGGTCGGCCACGAACAGGCGGTGGAACTGGTTGGCGCTCGTGGCCGCGTGCAGGCGGCCGGCGCCGCTGTCCACCACGACCACCGCCCACTCGCCCGGCACGCCGTCGAGGAAGGCGTCCCCATGGGTGCGGTAGCGGTCGAGCAGCCAGGCCGCCGCCCGGTCGGGGTCGCCAGTGGGGCGACCGCCGTCGCCGGCCGGCCACGAGCGGGCGAAGGAGCCGACGGCGGCGAGGGCCACGCTGCCGTCGCCGGCCCGCCCGAGCACGCCGCCGCCGTCGGACAGCACGCCGAGGCGGGCGGCGCCGGCCGGGTCGCCGAGCAGGGCGACCGCGTCCCGCCCGACGCCGTAGGTGGCGACGACGGCGTCGACCATGGCGTCGACCTCCGCCGGCGGGCGCCCGACGGCGGCGAGCAGCAGGTTCACCGGCGGCCCCCGGCGCGCATGGCGGCGACGGCCATCGTCGTCGTCCGCGCCGACCGGCGCTCGAGGTGGGCGGCCGCCTCGCGGAGGCGGGCGGCGATGGCGTCGCGCTCGTCCAGCACCCGGTCGAACGCCTTGGCCAGCCCGGCGGGGGTGACGGTGGCCGCGTCGATCACGAGGTCGCCCAGCCCGACCGCCTCCATGAGCCCCCTGGCCTTGTGCTCGTAGGCCACGCACACCCCCGGGACGCCGGCGGCGACGGCGAAGACCTGCGGGTGGTAGCGGCCGGCCAGCACCAGGTCGCTCGCGCCGAGCAGGCGCTGCTGGCCGTCGCTGTCGAGGCCGGGGTCGACGACCTCCCAGCTGGTGCCGGCGGGCAGGCGCTCGGCCAGCGAGCGGAGGTAGGGCACGTCCGAGTGGCGGGCGCCGTAGAGCTGGGGGAAGAAGCGGAGGTGGGCGTCGGGCCGGCGGTCGGCGAGGTGGGCCAGGCCGGCCACGACGGCGGCGTCGTAGGCGGCCTGGGCCCCGTCCGGGTCGGGGTGGCCGGGCCAGCGCCAGCGCAGGGCGGAGACGGCGACGACGAAGCGGTCGTCCCCGTCCTCCCTCGGCGCCGGCGGCAGGCGGCGCTGGAGGGCGCTGTCCGCCGTCACCTCGACGGGCGCGGCCGGGCCGAGCAGCTCCCGCAGGTGGACGGCCGACCGCTCCTCCCGGACGGCGAGCGGGCGGGCCAGGCGGCGGAAGAGCGCCCGCCTGACCGGGTTGAGCAGGCGCAGCCGGAAGGGCCCGGCCGACGGGGCGTAGTAGAAGACCGGCTTCCGCCGCCGCACCCCGAGCCAGGCGAGGAACCAGTGGACCGGCTCGTTGCGCCAGTAGCCGTCGCCGAAGTAGGGGCCGCCGGGGGCGGACACGACGAGGTCGGCCCGCTCGTAAGCGTCGGCCAGCCGCCCGGCCGTCCCCGGCAGCAGCCGCCGCACCCGCAGGCCGAGGGCCAGCAGGGCGAGGCCGGCGGCGCCGGGCAGCAGGTCGAGCTCGTGGAGGACCTCGACGTCGTCGCCGAGGTCGAGGGGGAGCTGCCGGTCCCGCACCTCGAGCAGGACGGTGAAGTGGGGGTCGACGAGGCGCTCCCTGAACCCGTGGAGCATGGCCCGCAGCGCGGCCTCGTCGCCCCGGTTCTCCCCGTGCTGGTTGACGATGAGGATGCTCGGCCCGGGCACGGCCGACCAGCCTACGAGGGGGGCTGGAGGGGGTGCGGCATGCAGAGCTCGTCGTACTCGGCGATCACCAGCTGCTCGGGCGGGACCGAGCAGGCCGGGCAGGCCGGGTCCCGGTTGACCCGGTAGGTGCGGAACGACTGCTCCAGCGCGTCGTAGGCGAGGAGGCGGCCGACCAGGCTGTCCCCCAGGCCGAGCAGCAGCTTGATGGCCTCGAGGGCCTGGATGGAGCCGACGATGCCGGGCAGCACGCCGAGCACCCCGGCCTCGGCGCACGACGGGGCCAGCTCGGCCGGCGGCGGCTCGGGGATCATGCAGCGGTAGCAGGGGCCGTCGTGGGGGGCGAAGACCGTCGCCTGCCCCTCGAAGCGGAAGATCGAGCCGTGGACGACGGGCACGCCGGCCTTGAGCGAGGCGTCGTTCAGCAGGTACCGGCTCGGGAAGTTGTCGGCCCCGTCGATCACGACGTCGTAGCCGCCGATGACGTCGAGCACGTTGTCGGCGCCGAGGCGGACGTCGTAGGCGACCACGTCCACGTCGGGGTTCAGCGCCGTCAGGGTCTTCTTCGCCGAGTCGACCTTGCGCTCGCCCAGCCGCTCCATGTTGTGGAGGATCTGGCGCTGGAGGTTCGAGTCGTCGACCACGTCCATGTCGACGATGCCGATGGTGCCCACGCCGGCCGCGGCCAGGTAGAGGGCGGCGGGGGAGCCGAGGCCGCCGGCGCCGAGCAGGAGGACCCGGCTCTCGAGCAGCTTCTGCTGGCCCTCGACGCCCACCTCGGGGAGCAGGAGGTGCCGGGAGTAGCGGCGCTGCTGCTCGGGGGTGAGGGTGCGGGGGACGGACCAGTCGCGGCCCTCGTCCTTCCAGCGGTTGAAGCCGCCCACCATGGAGACGACGTCGCGGTAGCCCAGCTCGGCGAGGGTCTTCGCCGCGAAGGCCGAGCGGGTGCCGCCGGCGCAGAACACGACGATCGGGGCGTCGTGGTCGACCACCCGGTTCTCGATGCTGGTCTCGAGCGTGCCCCTCGGGATGTGCACGGCGCCGGGGATGGCGCCCTGGGCGTGCTCGTCGGGCTCGCGGACGTCGAGGAAGACGGTGCCGGGGCGGGACCGGGCGTCGGCCGCCTCGGCGGTCGTCACCTCGCGGATCTCCGCCTTCGTCTGGGCGAGCAGGTCCCGGAAGCTGGCCATATGCCGAGAAACACTACTCAGTCGGTCGGGTATTCCGCCGCGGCGTCGGCCGGCGCGCCGACGATCGCCGGCAGGACGCCGCCGATCGAGCCCCGGAGGACGGCGTCCGCCAGCCCGTCCATGTCGGTCGGCCCGGCGTTCACGATGACGACCCTGGCGCCGGCCTGCTTGGCCCTCGGGACGACGCCGGCGGCCGGCCACACGGACAGGGTCGAGCCGACGGCCAGCAGCAGGTCGCACTCGGCCGCCGCCCGCTGGGCCCGCTCGATCACCGAGGGGACGAGGGCCTGGCCGAACGAGATCGTCGCCGACTTGAGGATGCCGCCGCAGGTCCGGCAGGGCGGGTCGGCCTCGCCGGCCCGCACCCGGTCGAGGGCCCGCTGCATCGGCGCCTGCTCCCCGCAGTCCATGCACACCACCTCGCGGATGGTGCCGTGCAGCTCGACGACGAGGCCGGGGTCGTTGCCGGCCTTCTGGTGGAGGCCGTCGATGTTCTGGGTGAGGAGGGCGTGGAGCTTTCCCCGGCGCTCGAGGGCGACGAGGGCGAGGTGCCCGGCGTTGGGCTCGGCCGTCCACGCCGGCGAGTGGAGGCGGTTCTGCCAGGCCTGGCGGCGGACGTCGGGGTCGGCCAGGTAGTGCGACAGGGTGGCGGTCTTCTCGGCGGCCGGGTTCCTCGTCCACACGCCGTTGGGCCCCCGGAAGTCGGGGATGCCGGAGTCGGTCGAGATCCCGGCCCCGGTCAGCACCACGACCCGGTCGGCGAGGTCGATCCAGCGGCGCACCTCGTCGAGGTCGTCGGTCACCATCCCGACAGTCTGCGCCTTGACGCGGCCGATGGGCGTGCTCCACACTGAGAAGCAACGAAATGACATGAACGACGTCTCGCACCACGCCGGCGCTTCCCCCGGTGCTTCCCCCGCCCGGCTCCCTCCCTCAGGAGTCCCCGCGCATGTCCGCCGCCGCCCCCATGACCGTCACCGTCCTGCCCACCGCCGTCGCCCGCCTGCTCGTCCGCCCCTGGCCCGACCCCGTGATCGACGCCCTGGGCCACGACCCCCGCTCCGCCTACGTCGAGCGCTTCTGGCTCGGCGTGCTGGGGCCGACCGCCACCTGGCTCCTCCGCGCCGTCGCCCACCGCTTCGAGGAGGAGCCGGCCGGGTTCCACCTCGACGTGGGCGAGGCCGCCCGCACCCTCGGCCTCGGCGGCGGCACCGGCCGCCACTCCCCGTTCGTGCGGGCCATCGGCCGGTGCTGCCAGTTCGGCCTCGCCCAGCCGGTCGGCGCCGGCACGATCGCCGTCCGCCGCAAGCTCCCACCCCTCACCCGCCACCAGGTGTCCAAGCTGCCGCCCGGCGCCCAGCAGGCGCACCGGGCATGGCAGCAGGAGGCCCTGCGCCGGCCCGACGTCGACCAGCTGCGCCACCGCGGCCGCCGCCTCGCCCTCAGCCTGTTCGAGCTGGGCGAGGACGCCGAGGCGACCGAGCGCCAGCTGCTCCGCTGGCGCTTCCCGCCCGTGCTGGCGAGGGAGGCGACGGCCTGGGCCCTCGACCGCCACCGCCGGGCGGCGGCCGAGGCCGAGGCGGGCGGCGATGGGCCGGCGGCCTGACGTCGCCGCGGGCCGGCCGGGTCAGCCGCCGAGCGGCTCGAACGTGGTGAGCAGCTCGATGAGCGTGCGGACGCCGAAGCCGGTGGCGCCCTTGGTGCGCTCGTCCGACTCCTCCTCGCTCATCGCCGGGCCCGGCATGTCGACGTGGGCCCAGGGCACGCCGTCGACGAACTCCTTCAGGAACAGCCCGGCCACGAGGGCGCCGCCGTAGCGGCCGGTGCCGGTGTTGCGGAGGTCGGCGACCGGCGAGTCGAGCCGCGACCGGTACTCCTCGGGCAGCGGCATCGGCCACATCGGCTCGCCGGCCCGCTCGGCGGCGGACAGCACGGCCCTAACCACCCGCTCGTCGTTGCCCATCACCCCGGCGTAGCGGTCGCCGAGGGCGACCTGCATGGCGCCGGTGAGCGTGGCGAGGTCGACGATGGCGTCGGGCCGCTCCTCGGCCGCCATGGACAGGGCGTCGGCCAGGATCAGGCGGCCCTCGGCGTCGGTGTTGACGACCTCGACGGTCGTGCCGTTGCGGATCTTCAGCACGTCGCCCGGGCGGGTGGCGTCGCCGCCGAGCATGTTGTCGGTGGCCGGCACGTAGGCGAGCACGCGGACCCGCACGCCGAGCTCGGGCAGGGCCGACATGGCGCCGAGCACGGCGGCGCCGCCGGCCATGTCGTCCTTCATCCCGAACATGCCCTCGGCCGTCTTGATCGACAGGCCGCCGGCGTCGAACGTGATCCCCTTGCCGACGAGTGCGATCGTCGCCGTCGCCTCGCCGCCCGGCGGCTCGTAGGTGGCGCGGATGAAGCGGGGCGGCTCGGACGAGCCGCGGTTGACGCCGAGCAGCCCGCCCAGGCCGGCCGCCTCGATGTCGACCTCGTCGAGGACCTCGACGGTGAGCCCGCGGTCGGGGTCGGCGACGGCGGAGGCCGCCTCGGCCAGCACGCGCGGGGTGAGCGTGCCGCCCGGCTCGTTCACGAGGTCGCGCGCCCACATGACCGCCCGGCTGATCACCGTGCCCCGGTCGAGCCCGTCGCGGACGCCGCCGAGGGCCTCGACCCCCGAGCCCCCGACCACGACGGCGACCCGCTCGAGCTTGGGCGCCTTGGGGTCGCGCTTGTAACGGCTGAACCGGTACGACGCCAGCGCCATCCCCTCGGCCAGGGCCTGGGCCGCCCGCCCGCGGTCGGACCCGGGGACGACCTCGAGCAGGGTCGTCGCCAGCGACTCCCGGCGGGACGCGGCGCGCGCCAGCGCGGCCGCCGCCCGGCGGACGACCTTCGGCGTCACCTCGGCCGAGCTGCCGAGGCCGACGGCGATCCGCACCGCCCCGTCGCCGGGGAGCACCTGGACCTCGCCGACCTTGCCCTCGAACCCCTGGAGGGTCAGGAACGACCAGTCGACGTCGACCGACACGTCGTCGAAGCGGTCGGAGAGCACGGGGATGCCGACGGCCTCCACGTCGGCGGGCAGGGAGGCGGCAGGCTCGAATCGGATCATCCCTCCACGCTACGCGTGGTCAGCGACTCACCACCCTCCTGCCACCGCGCCATCGTCCACAGCAGGTCCGACAGGCGGTTGAGGTAGCGCACGACCTCCGACTCGGGCGGCAGGTCGGCGGCCACGGCGTGGCGCTCGGCCCGGCGCACGACCGTCCGGGCGAGGTCGAGCAGCGCGGCCACCCGGTTCTGGCCGGGGACCACGAAGTCGGTCAGCGGCTCGAACCGGGTCGACAGGTCGTCGATCACGCCCTCGAGGGCCGACGCCATCTCGGGGGTGACGAGCGACTGCCCCGCCGTCAGCTTCGACCGGTTCTCGGGGGCCGTCGCCAGCTCGCCCATCAGCACCCACAGCTCCCGCTCGATCCGGGTCAGCAGGACGTCGAGCTCGCTCCCCCTGGCGCACTCGGCCCTGGCCAGCCCGAGCACGGCCTGGGCCTCGTCGACGGTCCCGTACGCCCGCGGCAGCGGCGAGTCCTTCGGCACCCGGCCGCCGTAGAGCAGGCCGGTCGTGCCGTCGTCACCCTTGCGGGTGTAGATCTTCATGGGGCGGCGAGCCTACGGCGGCCGGGGCGACGGCGGTCTCGTCCACCTCGTCGCCCGGCAGCAGCGCGTCGGCCTCGTGCACCAGGTCGTGCTGGTCGGTCGGGGCGAGCTCGTCGGCGGCGGCCACGACGACCACCGCCAGCACCCACGTGACGAGGGCGCCGCCGGCGCCGTAGAGCTCGAAGCCGATCATCCCGGCGACGAGGCTGAGCACGGGGCCGATCTTCAGCGAGCGGTCCTCGATGCGGCGCTGGAAGAGGGCGCTGTCGAAGACCTGGAAGACCACGAAGATGCCGGCGACGGCCGCCCCCTTGGCCGGCGTGCCGGCCGTGGCGAGGAGGACGATCGGGGCGGCGCCGACGACCAGCCCGAGCAGCGGGACGAGGCTCCACACCGCGACCCAGATGCCGAGCACGCTGGCCGCCGGCACGTCGGCGAGCCGGCAGACGGCCGCGGCGGCGAGGCCGGCCAGCATGGCCCGGCCGATCGTGGCGGCCACGTAGCGCCAGGCCCGCCGGTAGGCGCCGCTGACGACCCGCTCGAGGAGGGCTCGGCGGCGCTCGTCCCGGATCTGGCGGGCACCGGCGCCGAGGATGCGCCGGCCGTGGACGAGCAGGAACAGGGTGAGCACCCCCGTCGCGAGGAAGGCGACGAAGCGGGTGGCGGCCGAGCGGAGGGCGGCCGCGGCGTCGCCGCCCCGCAGGCGCTCGGGCAGCTCGTGGGTGAACTCCCGGACCCGGGCGCTCAGCTGGAACTCGGTGGCGAACTCGCCGAGCGACTCCGAGCGCTCCAGCTCGGCGGCCGCCTCCGGCGCGGCGTCCTGGAGCCGGCGCAGCTCGCCCTGGAGGTCGTCGACGGCGCCGTAGGTGACGAGCGCGACGAGGGCGACGAGCCCGACGGCGACGGTGACGATGGCGAGCCCGCGGGGCAGCCGCCGGTCGAGGGCGGCGATCACGGGGTGGAGCAGGCCGGCGAGGACGGTGGCGACGAGCACCCAGCCGAGCACCCGGGTGGCGGCGGCGAACATGCGGAGGGCGACGAGGGTGGCGCCGAGGATGGCGACCGCCGCCACGACGGAGCGGTTGCTCAGCCGCAGGCGCTCCCGTACCGGCCCCCGGGACGCCGGCACCTCCCCGGGCCGTTCGGGCATCGCCGGTACAGTACCGGTGATGCCGGCCGCGCCCGGGGTGCCCCGGCCCGCCGCCCCCGACGACCGCTCGGGGGCCGCCACGGCAACGGCCGCCGCGACCGGCGACCCGCCCACCGACGAGGCGCCGGCGCCGCCCGACGGCCGCAGCCGGGACGACGTCAACCCGAGCCAGGACGCGCCGTCCGGACCAGCGCCGACCGGCGACCGAGCCTCGGGCCAGGCCGCGACCCCGGCCCCCACCCCAGCCGGCGGCGCGCCCAACGCGGTCGCGGCCCCGGCGGCGGGGCCGGTCCCGGCGGACGACCCGGCGGGGCTGGCGGCGCCGGCGCCGGTGCGCACGGTCGACCTCGACCCGCGCTCGGTCGTCGTCGCCATGATCGCCTTCGCCGTCATCGTCGCCGGCACCGGCGTCGTCCGGTCGGCGACCCGCACGCTCACGTGGTGCCTGATCGCCACCCTGCTCGCGCTCGCGCTGAACCCGCTGGTCGGCGCCGTGCAGCGGCGGTTGCACGTGAAGCGGGGGGTCGGCGTGGCGGCCGTGCTCGCCGCCCTCGTCCTCGCCGTCACCCTCGCGGCCGTCGTCCTCGGCCCGCCGGCCGTGCGCCAGGCCCGCGACCTCGACGAGGAGATCCCGTCGGTCGTCGAGGACCTCGACTCGCTCCCGCTCATCGGCGAGACCCTGCGGGACAACGACGTGCCGGCCCGGGTCCAGGCCTTCCTCGAGGACTTCCCCGAGCGCCTGGCCGGCGACACCAGCCCGATCGAGGGCGCGGCCCGGGCCGTGCTCGGCGGCCTCCTCGCCGCCGTCGCCACCCTCCTCGTCACCGTCGCCCTGCTCCTCGACGGCGACCGCCTCGTCCGCCGGGCCCGCCGCCTCGTCCCCCACCGCTACCGCCCCCGGGTCGAGCGGATGGGCGACCTCTTCTACCGGATCGTCGGCAAGTACTTCGCCGGCTCGCTGCTGGTGGCGTCGATCGCGGGGACGACCGTGCTCGTCGTCGCCCTCGTCCTCGGCCTGCCCCTCGCCCCGCTCATCGCCGTGTGGGTGGCCGTGTTCGACCTCGTCCCCCAGATCGGCGGCGCCGCCGGCGGCATCCCGTTCGTGCTGCTCGGCTTCACCCAGGGGGCGACCACCGGCGTGGTGTGCGCCGTGTTCTTCGTCCTCTACCTCCAGTTCGAGAACAACGTGCTCCAGCCCCTCGTGGTCGGCGACGCCGTGGACCTGTCCCCGCCGGCGACGATGATCGCCGCGCTGATCGGCGTCTCGGCCGCCGGGGTGCCCGGCGCGCTGGTGTCGGTGCCGCTCCTCGGCGCGGCGAAGGCCGTGTACCTCGAGCTGCGGCCGGGGCGGCGCCCGCCGCCGCGGGCCGAGAAGGGCCGGCCGGGGCGGATCTCGCGCCTGGTCGCCCGCCTGCGCCGCCGCCGGACGACCACGGACCGTCGGCACCCCGACGCTCGGTAGGCTCGGCGCGTGCCAGGCAGCTATCTCGACGCCGTGCGGGAACGGGTCGTCGTGTTCGACGGCGCGACCGGCACCAACATCCAGCTGCGCCACCTCGGCCCCGACGACTTCGGCGGGCCCGAGCTCGAGGGGTGCAACGAGATCCTGGCCGTGACCCGGCCGGACGTGGTCGCCGACGTGCACCGGTCGTTCCTCGACGTGGGGGTCGACGTCGTCGAGACCGACACGTTCGGCGCCTTCGCCGTCCCCCTCGCCGAGTACGGCCTCGCCGACCGCGCCCACGAGCTGAACGTCGCCGCCGCCCGCATCGCCCGCGAGGTGGCGTCCGGTTACGACGCCTGGGTGGCCGGCTCGATGGGCCCGGGCACGAAGCTGCCGTCGCTCGGCCAGATCCGCTACGCCCAGCTCCGCGACGCCTACGAGGTCCAGGCGCTCGGCCTGCTCGAGGGCGGCGTCGACCTGCTCGTGGTCGAGACCGTGTACGACCTCCTCCAGGCGAAGGCGGCCATCGTCGCCGCCCGCCGGGCGATGGCCAAGCTCGGCCGCGAGGTCCCCCTCCAGGTCCAGGTGACCATGGAGGTCACCGGCCGGATGCTGCCCGGCACCGAGATCGGCGCCGCGCTCACCGCCGTCGAGGCGCTGCGGCCCGACGTGATCGGCGTGAACTGCGCCACCGGGCCGGCCGAGATGAGCGAGCACCTGCGCCACCTGTCGGCGCACTCGCCCGCCCCGATCTCGTGCCTGCCGAACGCCGGCCTGCCCTCCGTGGTCGACGGCCGCATGCACTACGACCTCACGCCGGACCAGCTGGCCGACCACCACCGCCGCTTCGTCGCCGAGCTGGGCGTGTCGATCGTCGGCGGCTGCTGCGGCACGACCCCAGAGCACATCGGCAAGGTCGTCGAGGCCTGCCGGGACCTCACGCCGGCGCCCCGGGCCCCCGAGCGCGAGCCGGGCGCGGCGTCCATCTACAGCATGGTCCCGTTCCGCCAGGACACGTCGTTCCTCATCATCGGCGAGCGCACCAACGCCAACGGCTCGAAGCGGTTCCGCGACGCCATGCTGGCCGGCGACTGGGAGACGTGCTCCCAGATGGCGAAGGACCAGGTGCGCGAGGGCGCGCACGTGCTCGACGTGTGCGTCGACTACGTGGGCCGCGACGGCACCGCCGACATGGACGAGGTCGCCCGCCGCTTCGCCACCCAGGCGAGCGTCCCGCTGGTGCTCGACTCGACCGAGCCCCAGGTGATGGAGGCCGGGCTCCAGTGGATCGGCGGCAAGGCCATCCTGAACTCGGCCAACCTGGAGGAGGGCGAGGGGCCGGGCTCCCGCTTCGACCGGGTGATGCGGCTGGTCAAGGAGTACGGCGCCGCTGTCATCTGCCTGCTCATCGACGAGCAGGGCCAGGCCCGCGACGTCGAGTGGAAGCTGCGGGTGGCCCGCCGCATCCACGACCTCGCCGTCGAGCGCTACGGCATCGACCCGACGGACCTGCTGATCGACGCGCTGACGTTCCCGCTGTCGACCGGCGACGCCGACCTGCGCCGGGACGGCCTCGCCACCATCGAGGCCATCCGCAGGATCAAGGCCGAGCTGCCCGGCGTGTCGACCGTGCTCGGCGTGTCGAACGTGTCCTTCGGCCTGAACCCGGCCGCCCGCCACGTCCTCAACTCGGTGTTCCTGCACGAGTGCGTGGCCGCCGGGCTGGACGCGGCGATCGTCCACGCCGGGCGCATCATGCCGCTCAACCGCATCCCCGACGAGCAGCGCCAGGTCTGCCTCGACCTCGTGCACGACCGCCGCACCCCCGACTACGACCCGCTGGCCCGGCTGCTCGACGTGTTCGCCGACGTGAAGGCGGCGACCGTCGAGAAGGAGGACCGCTCGGGGTGGCCGGTCGAGCGGCGTCTCGCCCGGCGCATCGTCGACGGCGACCGCGACGGCCTCGAGGCCGACCTCGACGAGGCGCTGGCCTCGGGGCTGACGGCGCTGGCCGTGGTCAACGACGTCCTCCTCTCCGGGATGAAGGAGGTCGGCGAGCTGTTCGCCTCGGGCGAGATGCAGCTGCCGTTCGTCCTCCAGTCGGCCGAGACCATGAAGACGGCGGTCGCCTACCTGGAGCCGCACATGGAGCGGTCCGACGAGGGCGGCAAGGGCCGGATCGTGCTGGCCACCGTGCGGGGCGACGTGCACGACATCGGCAAGAACCTCGTCGACATCATCCTCACGAACAACGGCTACGAGGTGCACAACCTCGGCATCAAGGTGCCGGTGTCGGAGATGGTCGACAAGGCCGTCCAGGTGAAGGCCGACGCCATCGGCATGAGCGGCCTGCTGGTGAAGAGCACGCTCATCATGCGGGACAACCTCGTGGAGCTGAACGAGCGCAACCTGTCCCACATCCCCGTGCTCCTCGGCGGCGCCGCCCTCACCCGCTCCTACGTCGAGCGGGACCTGCGCGAGGTGTACGCCGGCCGCCTGTTCTACGGCCGCGACGCGTTCGAGGGCCTGCGGGTGATGGACCGGCTGGGCGAGCTCCGGCGCACCGGCGAGGACGACCCCGACTTCGGGCGGGTCCCGACCGGCCGGGTGCTGCCGCCGAGGAAGTCCGAGCGGGACGCGGCGCTGGCGGCGACCGCCGTCGACCGGCCGAGGCGCTCGCCCGAGGTGGCGACCGACGTGCCCGTCCCCGTCCCGCCGTTCGTCGGGTCGACCATCGTGAAGGGGATCTCCCTCGACGACATCGCCGCCTACCTGAACGAGACCGCGCTCTTCCGCAACCAGTGGCAGTACCGGCCGGAGGCGGGCGAGGGCGACGACGACTTCAAGGCCCGCATCCGGCCCGTCCTCCGCGAGCAGCTGGCGGCGGCCAAGGCGTCCGGGGTGCTCGTCCCCCAGGTCGTCTACGGCTATTTCCGGGTGAATGCAGACGGCGACGACCTCGTCGTGTGGAAGGACGAGACCCGCACGGCCGAGTGGCTGCGGTTCCGGTTCCCCCGCCAGCCGGCCGAGCCGTGGCTGTGCGTCGCCGACTTCTTCCGGCCGGTCGAGTCGGGCGAGGACGACTACGCCGCCTTCCACGTCGTCACCATGGGCCGGGCGGTGTCGGAGGCGACGGCCGAGCTGTTCGCCGCCGACCAGTACCGCGACTACCTGCTCCTGCACGGCCTCGGCGTCGAGATGACCGAGGCGCTGGCCGAGCTGTGGCACCGCCGCATCCGGGTCGAGTGGGGCTTCGGCGACGAGGACGGCCCCACCCTCCACGGGCTGTTCCGCCAGCAGTACCGGGGCGGGCGCTACTCGTGGGGCTACCCGGCCTGCCCGGACCTCGAGGACAACGCCAAGGTCGCCGAGCTGCTCGAGGCCGACCGCCTCGGCATCGAGGTGTCCGAGGAGACCGGCTGGCAGTACCAGCCCGAGCAGACGACCAGCGCCATCATCTGCCACCACCCCAGGGCCAAGTACTTCGTCGTCCGCCGCGCCTAGCGGCGGCGAGGCTCCGGGGGCACGTCGGCGCCGCGCCCCGCCGGGACGCTCAGCCGGGCAGCTCCTGCTCCACGGTGGCGGCCGGCTCGAACAGGTCGCCGAGCTCGTCGACGCGGTCGAGCACGTCGGCCGCCTCGAAGACGAGCGGGTCCTTCCCCCTCGCCGCCGCCTCGGCCTCGTCCCACGTGACCGGCGTCGACACTGTCGGGCGGGGGCGGGCCCGGAGCGAGTAGGCGCACACGGTCGTCTTGTGGCGACTGTTCTGGCTCCAGTCGATGAACACCTTGCCGCCCCGCAGGTCCTTGCGCATCACGCTCGTCACCCGCTTCGGGTCCCGCTTCTCCAGCAGCTGGGCGACGGCCTGGGCGAAGGCGGCGGTGCCGGCGTGGGTGTGGCCGTCGACGTTCAGCGGCACGTACGCCTGGAGCCCCTTGGACCCCGACGTCTTCACCACCGACTCGAGCCCGAGCCCGTCGAGCACCTCGCGGATGTCGAGCGCGACCCTGGCGCACTCCGGGATGCCGACGCCGGGGCCGGGGTCGAGGTCGAACACCACCATGTGGGGCGACTCGAGGTCGGTCCCCCTCGCCATCGGCGCGTGCAGCTCCAGCGCGGCCAGGTTGGCCAGCCACACCAGGGACGCCACGTCGTCGATGCCGCAGTACCGGATCTCGCCGACGTGGTCGCCGGGGCCGGGGTAGGTCGCCATCCACTCCGGCCGGTACGACGGGCAGCGCTTCTCGAAGAACGACTCGCCGTCGACCCCGTCGGGGAACCGGCGCAGGCTCATGGCCCGGCCGGCCGAGTGGGTGAGCAACGCCGGCGAGATCCTGGCGTAGTAGTCGATGACCTCGGCCTTGGTGAACCCGGCCTCGGGATACAGGACCTTGTCGAGGTTGGACAGCCGGAGGGTGCGTCCCTCGATGCTGACGGTGGCGGCGGCGGGCACGCCCTCGGCCGTCAGGCGGACTTGCGCCGGCGGGGCGCGGCCGCCTTCTTGGCCGGCGCCTTCGCCGCCCCGTTCCCGTCGGCGGCCGCGGCAGGGGCGGGCGCGGCCTTGGCCGCCTTCTTCGCGCCGGCCTTCTTCGCCGGCGCCTCCCCGTCCTCGGCGGCCTCGCCGTCACGCGCCGCGCCGCTGGCGCGACTCGTAGGGTGGCGCTTCCTCGCCTCCTTGGCCGCCGCCACGCTGGCCTCCAGCGCGGCCATGAGGTCGACCACCTTCGGCGCCTCGGCCGCCGGGGCCATCTCCACGACCTCCTCACCCGCGGCCTTGCGCTCGATCAGCTCGAGCACCTGGTCCCGGTGGGTGTCGCGGTACTTCTCGGGCTGGAACTCGTCCGACAGCGACTCGACCAGCTGGCGGGCCATCGCCAGCTCCCGGTCGGACAGCTCCACGCTGTCCAGCGCGGCGATCTCGCCGATGTCGGCCGGCTCCACGACCTCGTCGGCGTAGACCATGGTCGACAGCACGAGCTTGCCGTCCTGGGGCCGCAGGGCGGCGAGGTACTGCTTGGTGCGCATCACGAAGCGGGCGATGGCCACCTTGCCCGACTCCTCCATGGCCCGCACGAGCAGCGCGTACGGCTTGACCGTCGCCTTGTCCGGCGCCACGTAGTAGGCGGCGTCGTAGAACAGCGGGTCGATGCCGGCGAGGTCGACGAACTCCTCGATGTCGATCGTGCGCGACGCCTCGGGGTCGAGGGACGCCAGCTCCTCGTCGGTGACCGTCACGTAGTGCCCCGAGCTGAGCTCGTAGCCCTTCACGATCTGGTCGTACGGCACCTCGCTGCCGTCCGCCGCCGACACCCGCTGGTACTTCACGCGGGCGCCCGTGCGGGCGTCGATCTGGTTGAACGAGACGCTCTTCCTGGAGACGGCGGTGTACAGCTTGATCGGGATGTTGACCAGACCGAAGCTGATCGACCCGCTCCATATCGCCCGGGGCATGCCCTCAAGTGTGCCCGACTGTCAAGGGGCCAGCACGGCTCTGGCCACGAGGTCGGTCCCGAACGCCGTGAGGATGGCCAGATAGAGCAGCCCGGTGGCCGCCATCACGGCCGAGTAGGCCCGCTCCCGCAGGGCCGCCCGGGTGACGACGGCCAGGCCCGCGGTGGTCACCGCGCACGCCACCCAGAACCAGCCGAGGGTGCCGTTCCACCCGTCGTCCACGGTGCCGGTGATGACCGACCCCATCCCCGTCGGCCACAGGAGGACGGCCACCTCGACGGGGCACAGCACCCCGAGCCACCGCACCTGCTCGAGCAGCGGCGCCCGGCCGAGCCCCGGCTGCACGAGGTACCAGTGGCCGAGGAGCATGGCGTCGCTGACGCTGCCGAGGAACGCCGCGCCGACGAGGGTGCGGGCGACGGCCAGGCCGGCCGGCCCGCCGGCGTCGAGGGCCGCGGCGACCAGCCCGAGGGCGCCGACGGCGGGGGCCACGAGGTCGAGCGCCGGCGGGAACTCGGGCACGGACGGGTCGGGGACGCGCTCGCCGGCCGGCTCGGGCCGGCCGCCGGTCATGGCCGCCACCCGGGCCGAGCGGCGCTCCCGCCGCTCCCGCTCGCCGGCGACCCCGGCCCGCCGGCGGACGACCGAGACGGCCAGCGCGGCCAGCGCGGCGACGGCCACGCCGGCCGACGCCCACTCCCGGGCGGGGACGGGCTCGAGCAGCCGCCCGGCGACGACGGCGCCGGCGGCGACCAGCGCGTAGAACGACCGCAGCAGCCAGCCGTAGCCGATGCCCACCTCGCGCCGCCGGGACGTCACCCAGAGGAACAGCAGCCCGCCGGTGGCGAACTGCAGCAGCACCGTCGCGGCGTCGAGCCGGATCACGACGGGACGCCCCGCTCGCGCTCAGCGGGGCCGGCAGGCGCCGTCGACGAGCCGACCGGGTCCGGGCTGGAGCTCACCCCTCGGCAGCGAGCCGGCGGGCGTCCTGGCGGAGCGCGCCGGGCCCCGGCGGTGCGACCCGGGTCGTGGCCACGAGCCGAGCGTACCGGTCAGGCGTCGACGACCACGAGGGCGTGGTCGGCCTGGTTGAGGGCCTCGGGGCCGGCCTCGGTGGCGACCACGATGTCCTCGATGCGGGCGCCGAAGCGGCCCTGGAGGTAGATGCCGGGCTCGACCGAGAAGGCGTGCCCGGGGGCCAGCGCCTCGCAGTTGCCGGCGACGAGGTAGGGGTCCTCGTGCTCCTCGAGGCCGATGCCGTGCCCGGTGCGGTGGACGAAGTGGTCGCCGTAGCCGCCCTCGGTGATGATCCGGCGGGCGACGCCGTCCACGTCCTCGCACGGCGTGCCGACGACCGCGGCCTCGACGGCCGCCGCCTGGGCCGCCTGGAGGACGGCGTACAGGTCGCGCAGCTGCGGGTCGGGCTCGCCGAGCGACACGCAGCGGGTGATGTCCGAGCAGTAGCCGTCCATGGTCCCGCCGAAGTCGCAGAGGACGACGTCGCCGGGCCGGATCACCCGCTCGGACGGCTCGTGGTGCGGGCTGGCGGCGTTCTCGCCGGCGCCGACGATGGCGAAGTTCACCCGGTCGTGCCCCTCGGCCACCAGCCGCCGGCCGATGTCGGCCGACACCTGCGCCTCGGTCCGCCCGACGAGGGGGATCTCGCCGGCCTGGAGCTGGGCGGCCACCCGGTCGGCGGCGGCCGCCGCCCGGCGCAGGGCCGTCACCTCGGCGGCGTCCTTGACCGACCGCAGCGGCGCCGTCACCTCCGAGCCCTTCACCCACCGGGTCGACGGCAGCCGCGGCAGCAGGTCGACGAGGAAGCGGGCCCAGGTGCGGTCGCCGACGGCCGCCACCGCCGGCCGGCCGGCCGCCTTGGCGGCGAGCTCGACGGGGTCGTCGGTCTCCTCCCAGCCGACCAGCTCGAACAGCTCGGGCCTCGGCGTCACCCGCGGCACCTCGAGCCGGGGGACGAGCAGGACGGCGTCGCCCTCCCTCGGCAGGACGAGCATCGTGAGCCGCTCGAGGGGCATCGCCTCGTAGCCGGTGAGGTACGGGAGGTCGGCGCCGACGGACAGCAGCAGCACGTCGACGTCCAGCTCCGCCATGCGGGCCCGCGCCCGCTCCATGCGCTCGGCGAACATGCCCGCAGGCTACGGCCCCGCCGCCCGGCCGGTTGCCCGCCAGCGTCGCGCCTGGGACCCCGCACCGCCGCCGGCCGTGACGGCGATCGACCCACCAACCGGGCCCGCGCCGGCCGATCGTCACGGCGGGGCGGCTTCCCGGCCGACCGACGGCCGGGACGCGGCCGCCGGGGGACCTACCGGCCGGGCGCCACCCCGAGCGAGACGGGCGTGACCGACGCGCCCTCGGCCGCCTGGCGGGCGTGGTAGCTCGACCGGGTGAGCGGGCCGGACTCCACGTGGGCGAAGCCGAGGGCCTCGCCGACCTCCCGGAGCCGGTCGAACGTCGACGGCGGCACCCAGCGGGCGACGGGCAGGTGGTGGCTGGTCGGCCGCAGGTACTGGCCGAGCGTGACGATCTGCACGCCGACCCCGCGGAGGTCCACCAGGGCGCCGACGACCTCCTCGTCGGTCTCCCCCATCCCGAGGATGATCCCGGACTTCGTCACCAGCCCGGCGTCGGCGGCCCGGCCGAGCACGGCCAGGCTGCGGGCGTAGGACGCCGACGGGCGCACGGCCCGCTGGAGCCGGGCGACGGTCTCCAGGTTGTGGTTCAGCACGTCCGGCCGGGCGGCGAAGATCACGTCGAGCGCCTCGGGATCGCCCTTGCAGTCGGGGATCAGCACCTCGACCCTCGTCCCCGGCCGGCGCCGGCGCACGGCCAGCACCGTCTCGGCGAAGGCGGCGGCCCCGCCGTCGGGCAGGTCGTCCCTCGCCACCGCGGTGACCACGGCGTGGGCCAGCCCCATCCGCTCGACCGCCTCCCCCACCCGCTCGGGCTCGCCGGCGTCGAGGGGCTCGGGGTGGCGGGTGTCGACCAGGCAGAACCCGCACGCCCTCGTGCACCGCTCGCCGTTGATCATGAACGTCGCCGTGCCGTCGGCCCAGCACTCGAAGATGTTCGGGCAGCCGGCCTCCTCGCACACGGTGACGAGCGACAGGTCGCGCATCGTGCGCTTCAGCCGCAGGTAGTCCCCGCCCATGTGGGCCTTGGCCCGCAGCCAGTCCGGCTTGCGCTCCCGCACGGACAGGCCGTCGGCCACGCCGGCCTCGGCCAGCCGGCCGAGCAGCCGCACCGGCGCGCCCGGCCCCTCGCCCCGGGAGAACGGGGACAGGTCGGCCGTCCGGTGCCGCCAGGCGACGTCCTGGCGCTCGACCTCGTCGTGCCCCCACCGGCCGGCGGCCCTGGCGACGACGGCGTCGACCACCTCCCGCATCCGCGCCCGCACGCCCTCGGCGGCGAGCGACGTCACCCCCTTGTCGGCGATGCCGCACGGGACGATGTGCCCGAAGTAGGCGAGGTCCGGGTCGACGTTCAGGGCGAACCCGTGCATGGTCCTGCCCCTCGTCACCCGCACGCCGATGGCCGCCACCTTGCGGGGCCGGTCGGTGCCGACGCCGACCCACACGCCCGGGTAGCCGGGCAGGCGGTCGGCGCCGGGCAGGCCGAGGTCGGCCAGCACGTCGATCAGCAGCTGCTCGACGGAGCGGACGTAGTCCGGGATGGCGGACGGCCCCATCGCCACCGACACGATCGGGTAGCCGACCAGCTGGCCGGGCCCGTGGTAGGTGACGTCGCCGCCCCGGTCGGTGCGCACCAGCTCGGCGCCGACGTCGGCCGGCGGGACGAGCACGTGCGCGAGGTCGGCCCGCACCCCCAGCGTGTACACGTGGGGGTGCTCGAGGAGGAGCAGGTGGTCCTCGGCCGACCGCTCGAACAGCGCCCGCTGGAGGGCGTGCGCGTCCCGGTAGCGGACCCGCCCCAGCCAGCGGGCGTGCAGGGCCCTAGAGCTCAGCGGACCAGTCCCTCGTCTCCAGGATCTCCCGGATGCGGCCGGCGAACGCCGAGGCGTAGGCCCCGTCGTAGGCGCGGTGGTCGAAGGAGAGGGCCAGGTTGCCGACCGGGTGGATGGCGATGGCGTCGCTGCCGTCCGGGCCCTGCACGACCACCGGCCGCTTCCGCACGCCGTCGGTGGCGAGGATGGCGACCTGGGGCTGGTTGATGACCGGCGCCGTGATCAGGGTGCCGAACGGGCCGGCGTTGGTGATCGTGAACGTGCCGCCGCTGATGTCGTCCGGCCCGAGCTTCTTGCTGCGGGCCCGGCGGGCGAGGTCGTTGACCTCCCTCGCGATCACCCGGAGGCGCTTGCCGTCGGCGTCGTGGATGACCGGGACCATGAGGCCCTCGAAGTCGAGGTCCACGGCGATGCCGAGGTTCACGTACCGGTGGACGATCAGCTCGTCGTTGCCGACCGACGCGTTCACGTGCGGGAAGTCGGCGATGGCGTCGATGGTCGCCCTGGCGATGAACGGCAGGTAGGTGAGCGAGAAGCCCTCCTCGGCCTTGAACGCCTCGCGCCGGGGCAGGCGGACCTTCTCGACGTTGGCGTAGTCCACCTCGACGACGACCAGCGTGTGGGCCGACGTGGCCTGCGAGCGGACCATGTGCTCGGCCGTGCGCCGCCGGATGTTGGTGAACGGCACGACCTCGTCGCGGTCGCTCGCCGTGGCCGCCGGGAACGGCTCGGCCCGGCCGACCGGGGTCGGCGCGGCCTGGCGGGCGGCCGGCTGGGCCGGGGCCGGGGCCTGGCGGGCCGCCGGCTGGGCCGGGGCGGCCGGCTGGCCCTGGGGCGCGGCCGCGGGCCGGGCCGGGGCCTCGGGCGCCGCCTCGGCCGGGGCGGACGGCGCCCGGCCGGTGCCGCCCCTCGCCTCGATCACCTGGAGCACGTCGTTGCGGGTGATGCGCCCGCCGGCGCCCGTGCCCTGGATCTGGGCGGCGTCCAGGTCGTTCTCGGCCAGCTGCCGGCGGACG
>DASWMK010000049.1 GCA_036399815.1 Acidimicrobiales bacterium | reverse complement strand
CGCGGCCGGCTACCTGCCGCTCGCGGCACCGCCCGTGGCCGCCGCCACGGCGGCCCCGGCCGACGACGTGGTGATCAGCCAGGTCTACGGCGGCGGCGGCAACAGCGGCGCCACCTACACCCACGACTTCGTCGAGCTGTTCAACCAGGGCGACGGCCCGGTGACGTTCACGGGCTGGTCGATCCAGTACGGCAGCAGCACGGGCAACTTCGGCTCTGGGATCACCGACCTGCCGAGCGTCACCTTGGCGCCCGGCGAGCACTACCTCGTGCAGGAGTCGTCGACCGCGAACGTCGGCTCGCCGCTGCCGACCCCGGACTTCGTCGACCCCACCCCGATCTTCATGTCCAGCTCGGCCGGCAAGGTCGCCCTCGTCGATGACACCACGAGCCTCAACTGCGGCGCCGCCGCCACGCCGTGCGGCGCGACGCAGCTGGCCCACGTCGTCGACCTGGTGGGCTACGGCTCGGCCAACCTGTTCGAGGGCAGCGGCCCGACCGGCACGCTGTCGAACACGACCGCCGCCATCCGCAAGGAGGACGGCTGCCTCGACACGAACAACAACGCCTCCGACTTCGTCGTCGCCACGCCGAGCCCGCGGAACACCCAGTCCCCCGACACGCCCTGCAACTCGGGCGGCATCTCGGCCGACTGCGGGGAGGACCTGCTGGTCGAGGAGGGCGACCCCGGTGAGCAGCACGTCACGGCCACCGACCCGGACAGCGCGGTGGTCGACGCGGACGTCACCGACGTCACCCCCGACCCGTCACCCGGCACCATCGAGGTCACCCAGGTCGACCCGGCGGCCGGCCCCGGCGGCGAGCTCCAGGCCATCGTCACGGTGAGCGCCGGCGTCCCCGCCGGCACCTACGTCGTCGAGGTCACCTTCACCAACGACGACGCCACGCCCCAGACCGAGACGTGCACGTTCGACGTCGAGGTGGTCCACGTGATCACCCCGATGGCCATCCAGGGCCAGACCAACGGCGAGGACACGCTCACGTCCCCGCTGGTCGGCCAGCAGGTCGCGACGCGCGGCGTGGTCACCTCGGTGCTCGGCAACGGCTTCTTCATCCAGGACCCCGACGGCGACGGCGACCCGTCGACCTCCGACGGCCTGTTCGTGTTCACCTCATCGGTCCCGCTCGTCGCCGTCGGCGACAAGCTGCTCGTCGAGGGCTTCGTGTCCGAGTTCCGCCGGTCCGGCACCGTCGACCTCACGATCACCGAGCTGACCGCGCCGACCATCAAGCCCACCGGCACGGCCGCCCTGCCGAACCCGGTGCCCGTGGACGCCCCGAGCGACCAGCGGCTGATGCCCGGCATCGTCTACTGGGAGCGGCTCGAGGGCATGCGGGTCGTCGTCGACTCCCCGCGCGTCGTCGGCCCGACCAACACCTTCGGCGAGTTCACCGTCGTCGCCCGGCCCGACGCCAAGCCCCGGTTCGGCTACCAGCCCACCGGCGTGATGGTGCTGCGCCGGCTGACCGGCGACGAGGTCGACTACAACACCGAGCGCCTCACCGTGGACGACGAGACGAGGGTCGGCGGCGGCGACAACACCCGCGTCGTGACCGCCGGCAGCGAGACCGGCCAGGTGGCCGTGGCCGCCGGCGACCTGCTCGACGACCTCACCGGCGTGGTCGACTACCAGTTCTCGCTGTTCCGGCTCCAGCCCGACACCGACCCCGAGGCCTCGATCGTGTTCCGCCAGGGGCCGCCGGCGCCGGGCGCCAACGCGGTGCGGGCCACCGCCCCGGGGGAGCTCAGCGTCGTGACGTTCAACATGGAGAACGCCATGGACGCGGTGGACGACCCGAACAAGGCGGACAGCCCCATCCTCTCGGCCGCCGAGGTCGAGGTGAAGATGTCCAAGCTCACCCTCGCCGTCCACGACGAGCTCAAGTGCCCCGACGTCCTCCTCGTCGAGGAGATCGAGAACGCCACCGTGCTCACCGGCGACGCCGAGGGCGAGGTGCTCGGCACCAACGCCCAGGCGGTGATCCCGCGGCTGGCCGACCTCGGCTGCCCGTACGACGCCGTGAGCCGGGAGGCCACCGACGACCGCAGCATCGAGCAGGGGCTGATGTGGCGGACCGACCGGGGCATCACGCTCGAGAGCTACTACCTCACCACCGAGGGCGACGGGAACACGCCGGCCAAGCCGGACGACGAGCACGTCTTCGACGGGCTCGGCGCCTTCAACGACAGCCGGGAGCCGCTCGTCGGCGAGCTCACCGTGGACGGCGAGCCGATCGTCGTCATCGTCAACCACCTGGCGTCGAAGGGCGGCGACGACCCGCTGTTCGGCACCAACCAGCCGCCCACCCGGGTGAGCGAGATCCAGCGCAAGCTCCAGGCCGAGTACGTCCGCGAGTACCTCGACGACGTCGTGTTCGCCGCCCACCCGGGCATCGACGTGATCGTCGGCGGGGACCTCAACGACTTCCCGTTCCCGGAGCCGGGCGAGGGGACGAGCCCGGTGACGATCATCATGTCGAGCCCGACGCACTCGCTCCGCAACGTCGTGCTCACCCTGCCCGTGCCCGAGCGCTGGACGTACATCTTCCAGGGCAACGCCCAGGTCCTCGACCACCTGATGGTCGGCGGCAACCTGCGGCGCGCGTTCGTCGAGGCGGACATCGCCCACTTCGACGCCCGCTACGGCACCCTCTACGAGGACGACCCGAACCTGTCGGCGAGCGTGTCGGACCACGACCCGCCCATCGCCTGGTTCGACCGCAGCGAGCTGTAGGGCGTGGCGGCGGGGGCCGGGTCTCCGGCCCCTGCCGCACCCGCCATGATGGGCGCATGCCCTCATCCCCCTCCGAGCCCAGGGACGACGAGCTCCTCGGGCCGCTCCGGGAGGCGGCGACCGCGGCGATGGCCGACCTGGCCGCCCGCGACGCCGTGGCCCGTGCCTTCGCCGGCGACTCGACCCTCTGGCAGGACGACCCCACCGAGGTGGCCGACCGGCTCGGCTGGCTCCACGTGGTCGGCGAGATGCAGGAGCGGGCCGGCGACCTCCGCGAGTTCGCCGCCGGCCTGGCCGGCGAGGGGGCGGCCGACGCCGTCGTGATGGGGATGGGTGGCTCCAGCCTGTTCCCCGAGGTGCTGGCCCGGTCGTTCCCGGTCGGCGACGGCGGCCTGCGGGTCCGCGTGCTCGACACGACCGACCCGGCCGCCGTCCGCCGCGTGGCGGAGGACACGACCGAGGACGCGACGTTCTTCCTGGCGTCGTCGAAGTCGGGGACGACCGTCGAGACCCGCAGCCACCTCGACCACTTCTGGGCGAGGGAGGACGACCCGGCCCGCTTCGGCGCCGTCACCGACCCCGGCTCCGAGCTCGCCGTCCTGGCCAGGGAGCGGGGCTTCCGGGTGGTGTTCGAGAACCGGGCCGACATCGGCGGCCGCTACTCCGCGCTCTCGTACTTCGGGCTGGTGCCGGCCGCCCTCCAGGGGGTCGACGTCGACGGCCTGCTCGCCGCCGCGGCCGTCATGCGGGAGGGCCTGGCCCCGGGCGGCGACCCCACCGAGAACCCGGCGCTGCGCCTCGGCGCCATCCTCGGCGCCGGCGCCCGCAACGGCTTCGACAAGGTCACCCTGCTGCTCCCCGAGGAGATCTCGTCGTTCGGGCTCTGGGTCGAGCAGCTCCTCGCCGAGTCGACCGGCAAGTCCGGCACCGGCGTGGTCCCGGTGGTCGGCGAGGAGCCCGGCAACTACGAGGACTACGGCCGTGACCGGCTGTTCGTCAGCCTCGGCTGGCACCCCTTCGCCGAGGCCCTGGCCGACCGGGAGCACCCGGTCGTGGTCCTGCCCTGGGAGGACGACCCGCTCGGGCTCGGCGCCCACGTGCTGCTGTGGGAGCTGGCCACCGCCCTCTGCGGCGTGGTGCTCGGCATCAACCCCTTCGACCAGCCCAACGTGGCCGAGGCCAAGGAGGCGACGGCCAAGGTGCTGGCCGAGGGCCTGCCCGACATCGCCGTCGAGCCCCTCGACGAGGCGCTCGAGGCCGTGCAGCCCGGCGACTACGTGGCCGTGCAGGCCTACGTGGACCCGGAGGGCCCCGTCGCCGACGACCTCGCCCTCCTGCGGACCGTGATCCGCCAGCGGACCCTCGCCGCCACCACCCTCGGCTTCGGCCCCCGGTTCCTCCACTCCACCGGCCAGCTCCACAAGGGCGGCCCGCCGACCGGGGTGTTCGTGCAGGTCGTGGGCGACGACGACGAGGACCTCGCCATCCCGGGCCGGCCCTACGGGTTCTCCACCCTGAAGCAGGCTCAAGCCGCGGGCGACTACCTGACCCTGCGCACCCGCGGGCTGCGGGTCACCCGGGTGGGCGCCGACGAGGTGCACGCGCTCGCCGAGGAGCTCCGGTGACCGCGCCGGGGAGCGGCCGGGGCCGGCGACCCATACTGGTCCGATGAAGCTGGGGATGGTCGGGCTCGGGCGGATGGGCGGCAACATGGCCGAGCGGCTGCGGCGGGCCGGCCACCAGGTGGTCGGCTTCGACCCCCACAGCGAGGCCGCCGACGTCGCCTCCCTGGCCGACCTCGTCGCCGCCCTGGACCCGCCCCGGCTGGTCTGGGTCATGGTCCCGGCCGGCGACCCGACCGAGGGCGTCGTCCGGGAGCTGGGCGAGCGCCTCGACGCCGGCGACCTCGTCGTCGAGGGGGGCAACTCCAACTGGACCGACTCGGTCCGCCGGGGCGAGCTGCTCGGCGCGCGCGGGGTCGGGTTCGTCGACGCCGGGGTCAGCGGCGGGGTGTGGGGACTGGAGAACGGCTACTGCCTCATGGTCGGGGGCAGTGACGAGCACGTGGCCATGGCCCAGCCCGTCTTCGACGACCTCGCCCCGGAGGACGGCTTCGCCCACGTCGGCAAGGTGGGCACGGGGCACTTCACGAAGATGGTGCACAACGGCATCGAGTACGGGCTGATGCAGGCCTACGCCGAGGGCTACGAGATCCTCGACGCGTCCGGCCTCGGCATCGACGCCCACGCCGCCCTGTCGGCCTGGCGCCGGGGGAGCGTGGTGCAGTCCTGGCTGCTGGACCTGCTCGTCGCCGCCCTGGAGCGCACCCCGCACCTGGAGGGCATCCGCGGGGTGGCGATGGACTCGGGCGAGGGCCGGTGGACGGTCAACGAGGCCGTGCGCCTCGGCGTGCCCGCCCCGGTCATCTCCGCGGCCCTGTTCGCCCGCTTCTCCTCCCAGAAGGAGAGCTCGACGGCGATGAAGGTCGTCGCCGCCCTCCGCCACGAGTTCGGCGGCCACGCCGTGGAGGTCGAGCAGTGATCGACGCCGTCGTGCTGTTCGGCGCCACCGGCGACCTGGCCAAGAAGAAGATCTTCCCGGCCATCTACCACCTGACCGAGGCCGGCCGCTTCGACCTCCCCGTCGTCGGGGTGGCCAGCCGCGAGTGGTCCGACGACGACCTGCGGGGCTACGCGAGGGACGCCATCGAGGCCAAGGCGAAGGTCGACGAGGACGTGCTCGGGAAGGTCACGTCCCGCCTGCGCTACGTCAGGGGCGACTACCGCGACGACGCCACCTTCGACACCCTGAAGTCGGCCCTGGAGGGCTGCGAGCACCCGCTGTTCTACCTGAGCATCCCGCCGGCGCTGTTCGACGACGTGGTCGACGGGCTGGCCAGGGTCGGCCTCAACGAGGGCGGCCGGGTCGTGGTCGAGAAGCCGTTCGGGCGGGACCTGGCCTCGGCCCGGGAGCTCAACGAGTGCCTGCACCGGGCCTTCCCCGAGCACTCGATCTACCGGATCGACCACTTCCTCGGGAAGGAGCCGGTCGAGAACCTGTTCGTGTTCCGGTTCGCCAACTCCATGCTGGAGCCGATCTGGAACCGCAACTTCATCCGCAGCGTGCAGATCACGATGGCCGAGTCCTTCGGGGTGGACGGCCGGGGGAAGTTCTACGAGACCGTCGGCGCCCTGCGCGACGTCGTCCAGAACCACCTCCTGCTGATCGTCGCCCTGCTCGGCATGGAGCCGCCGGTGGCCTCCGACGCCGACGCCCTGCGCGACGAGTACGTGAAGCTGCTGCGCCAGGTCCGGCCCTTCGACCCCGACCACACCGTGTGGGGCCAGTACCGGGGCTACGCCGACGAGGACGGGGTGCAGGGCGGGTCGGACACCGAGACCTACCTGGCCACCCGCTTCGAGATCGACTCGTGGCGGTGGGGCGGGGTGCCGTGGCTCATCCGGGCGGGCAAGCAGCTCGCCGTCACCGCCACCGAGGCCGTCGTGGAGTTCAACGCCCCGCCCCGCCTGCTGTTCACCGAGGACGACAGCCCCACGCCGCACCCGAACCACCTGCGCTTCCGGCTCTCCGACGACGGCGGCATCACCGTCCACCTCTACGCCAAGGAGGCCGGCGACGAGATCAGGGCCAAGGCGGTCGACATCGCCATCTCGAACGAGCGGATCTTCGGCGACGTGCAGGAGGCCTACGAGCGGCTGCTCGGCGACGCCGTCGAGGGCGACGCCCGCCGGTTCGGCCGGGAGGACGCGCTCGAGCAGCAGTGGCGGATCGTCGAGCCCCTGCTCGACCGGCGCGGTCCCGTGCGGCTGTACGACAAGGGCTCCTGGGGCCCGACGGAGGCCGACGGGCTGATCGACGACCTCGGCGGGTGGCACGACCCCGCGCCGCAGGAACGCCCCGCATGACCCTCGCCGCCATCCCGTACGAGACGTTCCCCACGATCGACCTCGGCCCGCTGACGATCAGGACGTTCGGGCTCATGGTCGGGCTCGGCATCCTCGTCGGGGCCGTGCTGGCCGCCCGCCACGGCGAGCGGTACGGGGTGGACCGGGAGGTGTCCTACCGCCTCGCCACCCGCATGGTCGTCGCCGGCGTGATCGGCGCCCGGCTGACCTGGGACCTCACCCACCTCTCGGAGATCGACTCGCCGCTCGACCTGATCGCCGTGTGGGAGGGCGGGCTGCAGTTCAGCGGCGGGTTCATCGCCGCCGTGCTCGTCGGCCTGCCCGCCTTCCGGGCCTGGGACCGGGTGACCCGGTTCCGCATGCTCGACGGGTACGCGTTCGGCCTCACCGTCGGCCTCGCCCTCGGCCGGGTCGGCTGCTACGCCGTCGGCGAGCACCTCGGCGGCACGCCGACCTCGTTCTTCCTCGCCACCCGCTACGAGGGCGGCGACACCCGGGAGCCGGCCGTGATCGGCGAGGCCGTCCACAACACCGCCCTCTACGAGATCCTGTTCCTCGTCCCCCTCGCCGTCGTGCTGTGGCTGATCCTGCGCCGCCGCCCGGAGGCCGCCCCGGCGACCGCGGTCGGCGTGTTCGTCCTGTGGTACGGGGTGGCCCGGTTCCTCACCGACTTCCTGCGGGCCTACGACGAGGAGACGCTCGGCCTCACCGGCGCGCAGTGGATGTGCCTGGCCATGGTGCCGATCGGCGTCTGGCTGCTCGTGCGCAAGCGCCGCCAGACGGCAACCACCCTGGCCCGCCGGGCCGAGCGCCAGGCGGCGAGGGCGGCCGCCGGGCTCGCCGAGGACGGGGACGGGGACGAGCACGGGGAGCCGGTCGCCGCGGCCGAGCCGGCGCCGTCCGAGCCGTCGCCCCGCCCCGAGCGGGCCGCCCCGGCGACCGACTGACCGGCCCGCCGCCGCACTGAAGCGGGCGGTCCCGGCGAGCAGGAGAGGGGACCGCCGCCGCGCCCGGCGCGGGTGACCGAGCGGGCGGCCCGGCGAGCGACGGACGGGGCCGTCGACTAGCGCGGAGCGGGCGGTCCCGGCGACATGAGGTGGGGGCGCCGCCGCGCCAGGAGCGGGTGACCG
>DASWMK010000048.1 GCA_036399815.1 Acidimicrobiales bacterium | reverse complement strand
GACGAGATCGTCGTCGTCGACCGGGTGGCGGCCGCGCTGCGGGTCGACCCGAGGGCCGGCGACGCCGCCGTCGGCGCCGCGGTCGGCGCCGCCGTGGGCGACGCCATCCGCGAGGCCGTGCTCGCCGGCGGCCCCGGCGTGGTGCGCTACCGGCACGTCGCCGACGGCCTCGCCGACCTGTGCGCGTCGGTGGCGGCGGGCGACGGCGGGCGCCGCTGGGCCTGGCGCCGGCTGGGCTGGTGGCCCACGACCGGCGCCGTCCGCCCGGGCGAGGTGGTGGCCGCCGCCCTCGCCGGCCGGCCGGCCGCCGCCGTCGCCGCGCTGGCCGCCCTCGCCCGGCGGGGCCGGCTGGCGGCCGTGCTCGCCGCCGTCGCCCCCGCCGACCTCGCGGCCGTCGCGGAGGCGGCGGCGTTCGCCGTGGCCGGCCCCCGGCCCCTGGCGGCCCTCGGCGGGGCGGCCCCGGGTGCGGTCGGGGCCGACCGGGTCGGCGGAGCCGCCCACGCCCGGGCGGCCGCGCTTCTCGCCCGGTCGGAGCTGGGCGGCCCGCTGGCGGCGTGGCTGGCCGCCGTCGCCGGCGGGGCGCCGGCCGCTGTGGCGGCGCGGTCGGCCGCCGTCCTGGTCGTCGCCGAGGTCGAGCCCGCCCTCTTGGTCGCGCCGGGCGCGCCCGGCGGCGGGACGCCCGTGGACGGGGTGGCCGCCGCCCTCGCCTCCGCCGCCGCCGTCGACGGCGCCGGCCCTGCCGCGGCGGGTGCCGGGGAGCGGGCGCCGGCGCTGGCGGGCGCCGACGACCCCGCCGCCGGGCCGGACGAGCGGCCGGCCGGCCGGCCGTCGGTGTGGGGCGGCCTCCCGTTCCTGCTCCACGTCGCCGCCGACCTCGACCTGGCCGGCCGGGTCGCCGCCGACCCGAGGCTCGCCGGACTCGGCCTGCGGGCCACGCTCCACCGGGCCGGGGTCGCCCTCACCGGCGCCGCTCCCGACGACCCCGGCGTCCTCGCCCTCGCCGGCTGCGACCGCCCCGAGCTCGCCGCCCCCGAGGCCGCCGACGCCGCCGGTGTGCCGGCCGCCGTCGACGGGGTGGCCGCCGACCTGCTGGCGGGGGCGTGGGCCCGCCTGGGCGACCGGGCGCCGGACCTCGCCGGCGCGGCGGAGCGGGTGCGGTGGCTGTGCGGGCGGAGGGCCGTGGTCGTGGCCGACCCGGGGTGGGTCGAGGTGCGGCTCCTGGCCGACGAGGTGGTCGTCGAGGTGCGGGTGGCGGGGCTCGACCTCGACCCCGGCTGGGTGCCCGAGCTCGGCTGCGTCGTGCGCTTCACCTACGAGGGCGAGGTCCACCGTGCCTGAGCCGGTCGCCACCCCGCTCCTGCACGCCGCCGTCGCCCGGCTGTGCGACCGGCTCGCCGGCCTGGTCGACGCCACACCGTGGGCCAGCGCCGACGTCGCCACCGCCACCGCCGCCCTGCTGCGCGACCTGGCCGCCGACGCCGCCGACGCCGCACTGGCGACCGCGCCGGGCGACACCGCCGACGCCGCCGACGCCGCGCCCGCGGCCGCGCCGGGCGACACTGCCGGCGCCGCCAGCGCCGCGCTCGGGACCGCGCCGGTCGGGGCGCCCGAGCCGCTGGCCTGCCTCGCCGCCGGGCTCGGCGCCACGCCGGCCGAGTGCGACGCGGTCGTCCTCGCCGGGCTGGCCGACCACCACGAGGCGCTCTCGGCCACTTTCCGGCTCCTCCATCCCGACGACGACCCGTGGCCGACGCTCGGCCTGGCCGCCCAGCTCGCCACCGCCGGGCCGGCCGAGCGGGCCGCCCTCCGCCGGTCGGCCGACGCCGGCCCGCTCGCCGTCTGCCTCCGCCCCGTCGAGGACGACCATCCGGCCTGGGAGCGCCCGCTCCGCCTCGTCGCCGGGCTGTGGCCGGTGCTGGCCGGCGAGGCCGGCGCCCCGGGCGCGTCCTCGCTCGGCGCCGTGCGCGGCGGCCCGGTCGTCGCCGGGCTCGACGGGTGGCTCGACCGTCCCGACGTGGTCGCCGCCGCCCGGCTGGTGGCCGTCGGGGCGCCCGTGGCGGTCGTCGTCACCGCCGCCGACGCCGCGGCCGCCGCCGAGCGGGGCCGGGCGCTGGTGCTGAGCGCCGGCCGGCAGCCCCTCGGCTTCCGGCCGGCCCGGCTGGACGACCCGACGGCGCGGGCGGCCAGGGCGCACGCGGCCGCGGCCGGCGCGGTGCCGGTCGTCGCCGTGCCCGACGGCGGCCCCGCCGCCGCCGTGCCGGGCCCGGGGCCGGCGGTCCTCGGCACCCGCAGGGGCGGGCCGCTGCCGGCCGC
>DASWMK010000047.1 GCA_036399815.1 Acidimicrobiales bacterium | reverse complement strand
CGCCCTCAGGCGGTGACCGGCCCGCCGGCCCTGGCCGGGTCGGCGGCGGGGCGGTCGGTCGGGATGAACGGCTCCTGCCGCCGCACCAGCCCGCGGGTCACCCAGCCCCGCCGCTCGGCCCACACCAGCAGGGGCGGGAGGACGACGAGGGCGCTCAGGAGGGCGACGGTGACGTTCATGGCCACGATGCGCCCGAAGTCCCGCAGCAGGGGCAGCGACGACAGGGACAGCACGGCCACCCCGGAGATGGCGGTGAGCGCGGAGACGATGAACGCCCGGCCGGTGCGCTGGCCGACCACGTCGGCCGCCTCCTGGGGCTCGTGCCCCCGCTGCCGCTCCTCCACGAAGCGCAGGAGGATCAGCGAGGTGAACTCGGTGCACAGGGCGACGACGAGCGGGCCGCCCACGGCCGTGAGCGGGCTGAGCCGGAAGCCGGCGGCGTAGGCGACGAGCGACGCCGTGCCGACGGCGATGGCCACCGGCACGAGCGACAGCAGGGCCCGCACGAGCGAGCGGAGGCGGACGGTGAGGAACAGGAACACGAACGCCATGGCGAGGTAGGTGAGGACGACGCGGTTGGCCTCGAGGTTCTCGAGCAGCCCCACGCCCACCACGCCGAGCCCCGATGGGGTGGCCGACACGCCCTCGGGCGGGTCGGTGCCGTCGCGGATCTCGTCGACCACGGTCGCCAGGTCGCCGACCGCGCCGGGCTCCACGCGGAAGACCACGTTGGCCGCCGTGCCGTCGTCGCTCACGAGGAGGCGCCGCACGTCCTCGGGCGCCATCTCCGAGGCGGCCCGCACCTCCGACCCGAGCGGGGTGACGTCGCTCGCCCCCGGTAGGGCGACGAGCGACGCCAGGGTGGCCTCCATGCTCGCCGCGGTCACGAAGCCCCTGGGCACGTCGGCCCGGTCGGCGCCGAAGTCCCGCAGCTGCTCGGCGGTGAAGTCGTGGAGGAAGGCGACGGTGTCGTCGCTGAACACGTCGTCGGAGCGCACGTAGACGCCGAGCTCGCTCGAGCTGCCGACCTCCCGCTCCACCGTGCGGATGTCCCTGATCGTCTCCGACTCCTGGTTGACCCACTGGATCGGGTCGGTCTGGAGGGTCAGGTCGTCCTCCACGAGGATGCCGCCGGCGAACACGACGACGGCGAGCACGGCGAGCGGGAGGGCGAAGGCCTGGGGCAGCCGGCCGAGGAACTCGGTGAGGCGGCCCAGCGCGCCGCCCCGGAAGTCCCTGCCCCTCGTCGGCGACCGGAACTCCCGGATGCCGAGGATGGCGGTGGGCAGCACGATCGAGCACAGGCAGATCACGGCGATGCCGACGGCGAGCAGCAGGCCGAACTGGCGGATCATCGGCACCTTGGCGAACCGCAGGGCGGCGAAGGCGAAGATGGCGTCGAAGGTGACGACGAGGAGGGCCGGGTTCAGGTTGCGGGCCGTCTCCTGGATGGGGTGCTCGGCCCGGTCGAGGACGGCCTCCTCCTCCACCCTGGCGTGGAGCTGGATGGCGTAGTCGATGCCGACGCCGAGCATGACCGGCAGTCCCGCGATCGTGGCGATCGTGAGCGGGATGCCGAGGTAGCCGGCCACGCCGAAGGCCCACACGACGCCGACGAGGATGACGGCGAGCGGGAGCAGCCGCCACCGCACGTCGAACAGCAGCAGCAGGATCACGACCATCACGGCGGCGGCGATGCCGCCGAGCACCAGCATCCCGCCCCGCAGGTAGTCGTTGATGTCCTTCAGCAGGATCGGCGCGCCGGTCGCCACGACCGTGGCGTTCGGCAGGTCGAGGCGGCGCATCCGCTCCTGGGCGACCACCGCGTTGGCGCCCTCGTCCTCGATCGACAGGTTGCCCCGCAGCCGCACGAGCACCTGCGCGTGCCGGTCGTCGGGGAAGAACGAGCGGGCCGAGGCCCTGACCTCCCCGTTGGCCTCGTGGAGCAGGAAGTCGACCCACTCCGGGTTGTCGAGGGTGCGCTCTTCGCACGGCACGGCGTTGATCCGCTCGAGGGTCTCCCCGGCGTTGGCCAGCCGGACGGCCTGCCGGTCGGGATCGGTCTCCAGGCCGAGCGCCCGCACCAGCAGCTGCCCGGCCACGCCCGTGGTCGGGTCGCAGGCCGGCGGCCCGGCCCCCACCAGCCGGTCGGAGAACTCGAGGGCCTCGACCGGGGTGACGACGCCCTGGTAGTCACCGGTGGCGGCCAGGTCGTCGTGCAGGCGGCGCAGCTCGGACGCGCCGTCGTCGAACAGCTCGGCCACCGTGTGGCCCTCGTCCATGGTGATCACGCCCAGCATCGCCTGCCCGCCGAACAGCCGCTGGTAGGCGACGTTGTCCCGGTAGACCGTGCTGTCCCGCTCCAGGTAGCTGTCCTGGCCGGTGGCGAAGTCCAGCCGGGAGATCCCCGCGCCGAGCGCCAGCGTCACGACCAGGCCGGCGAGCGAGACGAGCCCCGCCCGCTTCCCCATGACGACCGCGAACCGCGACCAGAACCGCTGCATGATGCCGCCCCTCCCCGTGGTGGACACGCCACGCAGGGCTTACCACTCCTCGGGCGACGGCGCCGGATACGGGCCGGCGGCGACGGCGGCGAGGGGCCGGCCGGGCGCCGGGGCGGCCGTGTGGGCCACGAGCTCCCTGGTGATGGCCGGCCACAGCGGGCGGGGCAGGTCGTGGCCCATGCCCGAGAACCCGACGAAGGTGGACCGGGGGATCGTGCGGGCGAGGGCGAGGCCGCCGGTCGGGCTGACGAGGCGGTCGTCGAGGCCGTGGACGACGAGGGTGGGCAGGGTCAGCCTGGCCAGGTCGGCCGTGCGGTCGGGCTGGGCCGTGATGGCGGCCAGCTGGCGGCGGTGCCCGGCCGGGTCGTGGCCCCGGTCGTAGGCGGCCGCGGCCATCCGCCGGGTCCACTCCTCGTCGAAGGGGTAGCCGCGCGACCCGATCAGCCGGAACGTGTCGACCACCTGGCGCACGGCCCGCGCCCGGCTCGACGCCGGCCGCCGGAGGGCGAGCCGCCACACGAGGCCGAGGGCGGGCCGGCCGACCCGCCGGCTCCCCGTCGACGTCATGATCAGGGTGAGGGTGCGGACGCGGGCCGGGTGGCGGAGGGCGACGGTCTGGGCCACGAACCCGCCCATCGACGCGCCGACGACGTGCGCCGAGTCGAGGCCGAGGGCGTCGAGCAGGCCGGCCACGTCGTCGGCCAGGTCGTCGATCCGGTAGGGCGACCGCCGCCGGGCGAGGTCGCGCAGCCTCGGCGTGCCGAGCTCGGGGAGGTGGGTGGACTGGCCGACGTCGCGGTTGTCGAAGCGCACGACGAACCGGCCGGCGGCGGCCAGGTCCTCGCACAGCTCGTCGGGCCAGGCGATCCGCTGAGTGGCGAGGCCCATCACCAGCAGCACCGGCGGGTCGGCGGGCGACCCGAACGTGTCGTAGGCGATGGTGATCCCGTTGGCGTGGGCGACGTCCGAGCGCAAGCCGGCCTCCCTGTCGGCGAGGCCCCTCCCCTACCCCGGGGGGCCGGCGGGGAACGCTCCCGTCGTGCGCCGCACCATCGAGGGGTTCCACCGGGACGACGCCGGCGACTGGGTGGCCGAGCTGTCCTGCCGGCACGGCCAGCACGTGCGCCACCAGCCGCCGTTCCGGGAGCGCCCGTGGGTGACGACCGAGGAGGGCCGTGCCGGCCGGGTGGGCACCGCGCTCGACTGCCCGCTCTGCGACCGGGCCGAGCCGCCCGATGGCCTGCGGACGGTGCGCACGGCCGGCCCGTTCGACGCCGCCACCGTGCCCGCCGGCCTGCGGCGCGACCACCGGGTGGCCGAGGGCACGTGGGCGGTGGTCCGGGTGCTCGACGGGTCGCTGCGGTTCACGATGGCCACCGACCCGCCCGTCGACCGGGTGCTGCGGGCCGGCGACGCCCAGCCCGTCCCGCCCGGCGTGCCCCACGCCGTCCACCCGGACGGGCCGGTGCGGGTCGCCGTGGACTTCCTCGCACCGGCGTAGGCGCACGGCTCGGCCGCGCCGCGACCGCGCTCCAGCCCACGGCGGAGCGTGAGGGCGTACGCTGCCCGGCGGGAGGGAGAAAACCTATGCACCGTCCGTACCGGCGCGCGGCCTTGATCGCCGCCGTCGTGATCGCGCTCGTCGCCCCGTCTCCTGCCGAGGCGTCGCGACCGACCACCAAGCCCGGCCCGCCGACCGCCACCGCCATGTCGGGAGCCGCCTTCAACCGCCGAGCGGCGCTCGCCGCACGGTTCCCACCGGGGCAGTTCGACTCCGACGTCGTCGCCGTCGTGACCGACCCGACGACCCTCGTCAACAACCCGGCGGCCGACACGACCGCCCGCGACACCCAGAGCGAGACGTCGGCCGTCGCCGTCGGCACCAACGTCGTCGTCGCCTACAACGACTCCGGCTCCTACACCGGGTCCAACAACCACTTCACCGGCTGGTCGGTGTCCACCAACTCGGGGAACTCGTTCACCGACATGGGCGCGCTGCCCAACAGCCCCGGCGGTGACGCGGGCGACCCCGTGCTCGCGGCCAACCAGGCGACCGGGCGGGTCTACCTGGCGACGCTCGAGTTCAACTCGCTGGCCAACATCCAGCTGTTCCGCTCCGACACCGGCGGCCAGTCGTTCCAGGCGCCGGTGAACGCCACGCCGGGGATGCCGGCCGGGTCGCAGCAGGACAAGGAGTGGATGGCGGTGGACAACTTCCCTGGCACCTGCCAGGGCAACGTGTACCTCGGCTGGCGCCAGTTCGGCGGGGCCAACGAGGGGATGCAGTTCACCCGGTCGACCGACCACGGCGCCACGTGGGGCCCGAGCGGCGGGCTCGACATCGTGCTCGGCACGTCCCAGGGCGCGTACGTCGCCGTCGGCCCCGACCACAGCGTGTACTACTTCTGGCTCGGCGCCGGCAACGTGATCAACGTGCGGAAGTCGACGGACTGCGGTGTCTCCTTCGGGCCGACCGTGCTCGTCACCGACATCCTCAGCCCCGGCACCAACGGCGACCTCGGGCTCAACGGCGGGTTCCGCTCGAACGCGTTCCCGCACGTCGCCGTCCACCCGGTGACCGGCGCCATCTTCGTCGTGTTCAACGACGACCCGGCCGGCGTCGACCGCTCGGACGTGTACTACGTGTCGTCGACCAACGGCGGGTCGTCGTGGTCGCCGCGGGTGCGGATGAACACCGACGCCACCACGAACGACCAGTTCTTCCCGACGATCGCGTTCACGCCGAACGGCAACAACGGGATGGTGTCGTGGTACGACCGCCGCAACGACGCCGCCAACCTCGGCATGCAGCGCTACGGCCGCGTCGGCAAGGCGCCGGCCGGCACCCTCGCCCTGAACACCGAGTTCGCCATGAGCCCGGTGTTCCCGGTGGCCATCGGCCAGGACCCGGTCATCAACCCGGTGTACATGGGCGACTACGACCAGATCGCCGCCACCGACGCCAGCTTCTTCCCGGTGTGGGGCGACAACCGGGACGGCAACTCGGTGCACGCCAACCAGCCCGACGTCCGCTACGCCAAGGTCCCGGCCAAGGGCGCCACCGACGTCAGCCTCGCGTTCAGCGACGCCCCCGACCCGGTGACCCAGGGCGGCACGACCACGTTCTCGGCCACGGTGACGAACACCGGGACGAAGACCGCCCAGGTCGTGTTCCTGACGGTCAAGCTCGGGCCCGGCCTCGTCGCCGAGGACGTCACCCCGTCGGCCGGCACGTGCTACGGCGGGCAGACCGCGGTCTGCCGGCTCGGCCGCATCCCGGCCGGCGCGACCGTCACCGTCCAGGCCGACGCGTTCGCCGCCGGCTCGGGGACCGTCACGACGACGGCCTCGCTCACGACGGGGACGAAGGACCCGGACCAGAGCGACAACAACCGCTCGGTGACCACGACGATCGACCCGGGCAGCACGGTGGTGACGAACGCCAGCACCGGGAACATCGCCACCCCGCTGGCCGACGTGACCACGACGAACGTCCCGATCACCGTGTCGGCCCCGGCCGGGACGCGGGCCGTCGACGTGAACGTGTCCATCCGGGCCAACCACACCTACGACAGCGACGTCCAGGTCTCGCTGATCTCGCCGGACGGCACCCAGGTGATGCTGGCCAACCGGCGGGGCGCGGACGGCGACAACTTCGGCAGCGGCACCACCAGCTGCGCCGGCACGTTGACGGGGTTCGACGACTCGGCGGCGACGCCGATCGGGTCGGGGGTGGCCCCGTTCAACGGGACGTTCACGCCCGACCAGCCGCTGTCGGGCCTCCAGGGCGCCACGGTGAACGGCACCTGGACCCTTCGGTGGACGGACCTGGCCGGCGGCGACTCGGGGACGATGTTCTGCGTGAACCTCGCCATCACCCGGCCGTCCTGACCACGGCAGCTCGCGGCACGCGCCGGGCCGGGCGACCGGCCCGGCGCATGCCGACCGCCAGGTGATCGACCACCTCGTCTACGGCGCGCCGGACCTCGGTGCCGCCGTCGACGACCTCGAGCGCCGCCTCGGCGTGCGCGTCGCGCCCGGAGGCCGGCACGCCGGCGTCGGCACGCACAACGCGCTGGTCGCCCTCGGGCCGACGACGTACCTCGAGGTCATCGCGCCCGACCCCGACCAGCCGCCGCCGCCCCGGCCCCGCCCCTTCGGGCTCGACGGGCTCCGCGCGCCCGGCCTGGTCGGCTGGGCGGTCGGCTGCGACGACGTCGACGCCGCCGTCGCCCGGGCTCGCGCCGCCGGGCACGACCCGGGGGACCCGGTCGAGATGACCCGCACGACGCCGGCGGGCGCCGTCCTCCGCTGGCGGCTCACGGCGAACGCGCGGGGCGGCGGCCCGGTGCCGTTCCTCATCGACTGGGGCACCACGCCCCACCCCGCGTCGTCCGCTCCCCCGGGCCTCACCCTCGCCGACCTCACCGTCGAGCACCCCGACCCCGAGGGGCTGGCCGCCGTCCTCCGGGCCCTCGGCGCCGTCGTGACCGTCACGGCCGCGCCGGTCGCCGCGCTCGTCGCCCGCGTCGACGGTCCATCGGGCAGCACGCTGCTGCGCTGACGGCGCCGGGCCGGCGGGCGCCGGTCAGCGGCGGCCGGGCAGGAGCAGGAGGTGGACGAAGAACGACCGGGCGCCGTCCTCGGCCAGGTGCAGCACCTGGGCGCCGGCCTCCCGGTAGGCCTCCCGCCAGCCGTCGTGGTCCGCGGGCGGGACCCCCTGCCCGGACAGGGCCTGGACGAGGTCGTGGAGGGCGCCGGGCGCCGGCCACGGCGGCGGCCGGCGGCCCAGGCGGCCGAAGTAGTCGGTGACGACGACGGCCCGGCCCGGGAAGCCGCCGGCGAGCGACCGCAGCCAACCGGCGACGGTCGGCCGCCCGTCCCGCCCGTCGCGCCACAGCTCGTTCAGCAGGCTGGTCGCCGTGATCGAGCGGACCTCCCCGGCGGGCACGGCGGCGGCCACCGCGGCCGGGTCGAAGGCGTCGCCCTCGACCACGGTCACCCGGCCGGCCAGCCCGTCGCCGGCCAGCCGCTCCCTGGCCGCCGCGCACATCGCCGGGCTGGCGTCGACCCCCCAGCCGACGAAGGCCGGGTCCCGCCGGCCGAGGTCGGCCAGCAGCCCGCCGGCGCCGCAGCCGAGGTCGAGGGTCGGGGCGAGGCCGAGCTGGAGGACGAGGTCGGCGACGACGCCGGCGACGGTCGGCGCGCCCGAGAAGCTGCGGGCGTGCTCGCCCCGGTCGACCAGCCCGGCCCCCGTCGTGGCGTCGCGCAGCACGGCGGCCAGGTCGAGCGAGAGCGGGCCGTAGGCGCCGACGTACTGGCGGACGCACGCCCTGGCGTAGGCGTCCCACCGCCCCGTCACCGCGTAGCGCTCGCCCCGCCGCTCGACCAGGTCGGTCACCCCGGCGAGATACTCGAGGCAGAGGCCGAGCAGGCCGGCGTCGAGCCCGGCGGGGGCCGCGAGGTCGGCCGGGCTCGCCGGCTCGGCCATGGCGTCGAGCACGCCCAGCCGGTCGAGGCCGGCGACCAGCGCGGCCACGTGGAACCCCTCGACGGCGTCGTGGACCGAGCGCCGGTCAGGCACCGGCGACGAGCGCCTCCGCCCGCACGAGGCGCTCGACGACCCCGTCGACCGGCACGTCGCCGCCGACCAGCCCGTCGAGGCGCTCCTTCACGCCGGCCGGCGTGGCCGGGACGGCGAAGGCCGACGCCACGAGGTGGGTCAGCGGGTCGACCTGGAACAGCCGCACCCCGCCCGGCGTGCGGACGGCGACGTAGTCGTGCCGGGCGGCCGTCAGCTCGTCGGGGAGCGGCTCGCCGGGCCGGTTGACGAGGTGGTCGAGGGCCCGGCCGCAGTCGTGGAGGTCGTCGAACAGCACGGCGTAGGGCGACAGCACGAGGGTGGCGCCGTCGCTCGGCGACCGGTCGGCCGGCGGCTCGGCCAGGCCGACGCGGAGGCGGACGAGCGAGGTGACGAGGTGGTCGCGGCCGAAGCGGCGGACGGCGTCGTCGACCACGAGGGCGGCGTCGCGCCGGTCCCCGGCGTGGCGGCAGGCGTCGAGCACGAGCGCGGCGAGGTCGAGCCCGCTGGCCGCCAGCACCTCGCGCAGCACGAGCGGCCCGAGGGCGAGGAACCGGCGGGTGACCTCGACGACGGCGACCTGCTCCTGGCGCGGGATCAGTCCCGGGTAGTGGTGGTAGGTGGCGAAGATCGACGGGTGGGCGGCGATCAGGTCGTGGTCGCCCCGGTGGGGCTCGGCGTTGAACTCGGCCACGTAGCCGTCGAAGGCCAGCTCGTCCCGGTGCTCCTCGAACTCGCCGGTGCCGGGCTCGGGCAGGAGCAGGTGGAGCTGGGCCGTCGGCGCGGGGTCGAGGCCGGTCGTCAGCGCGCCGATGGTGACCAGGGTGGCGTCCCGGTCCTCCTCGGTCTCCTCGGGGAACCCGGTGATGAACGACGTGACGGCCTCGATCCCGACCTCGCCGGCCTTGCGCAGCACGGGCTCGAGCAGCGACAGGTCGAGGCGCTTGCGCAGCGAGGCCTGGAGGGCCACCGACCCGGTCTCGACCCCGAAGTACAGCTGCCGGCACCCGGCCTCGGCCATGCGCTCGAGCAGGGGCTCGTCCACGCAGTCGATGCGGGCCGACGCCATCCACTCGTAGTCCCGGTCCCGCACGGCGTCGCAGAACGCCGCCACCTTGCGCTTGTTGACCGTGAACAGGTCGTGCTCGAGCTTGAAGGTCGTGTGCCCGTACCGCTCGTGCAGGGTGTCGAGGTCGGCGACGAGCCGGGCCGGCGACTTCAGCCGGTAGGAGCGCTGGAAGAACGTCGCCGTCGAGCAGAACGTGCACGCCCACGGGCAGCCCCGGCCGGCCTCGACCCGCAGGTAGGGCAGGTCCAGGTCCTCGACGGGATAGAGGTCGTAGGCCGGGAAGGGCAGGGTGTCGAGGTCGTCGACCTTCGGCGCGCCGGCGTTGGCGCGGATGCCGAGCGCCGTGCGGCCCGTCCGGTAGGTCACGCCGGGCACGGCGGAGAGGCGCATGGTGGGGAGGGCGTCGAGGACGGGGCCGATCGTGTCCTCGGCCTCGTGGCGGACGATGACGTCCACGACCGGGAAGGCCTCCATGATGGCCCGGTCGAGCACGGTGGCGTGGGGCCCGCCGAGGAGGACGGGGAGGCCGGGGGCCAGCCGCTTCAGCTGCTCGGCCACCCTGACCGTGAAGATGAACGAGCAGCCGAGCGTGGTGAACCCGACGGCGTCGGGCGAGCCGGCGAGGAGGGCCTCGGCGGCGTCGCGGTAGAGGTCGGGCCCGAGCGCCAGCCGGCCCTGCCTGACCTCGCGCTTGGGGTCGACGATGCGGACGTCGTGGCCGGCGAGGCGCACGACGGCGGCGAGCGACGCCAGCCCGATGTTGGGGTGCACGTCGAAGTCGGTGTGCTGGCGGCCCACCGGGAACACGAGGTTGTCGACCAGGGTCAGGCGCACGGTCCCTCCACGTCGAGGAGCCCCCGCCGGGCCAGCACCTGGAACACCTCGGCCACCCGGGGCACGGCGCCGCCGTCGAGCCCGAGCGCCTGGGTGATCGCGGTCACGGTGGCCGAGCCGTCGGCCGCGGCGAGGAGGGGTGCGAGCGCCGGCTCCAGCCGCTTGACGCGCGGCCCGGCCGGCGTGGGCACGTAGCAGTGGCAGCGGGGCGACCGGTCGAGGCCGCCGGGCGGGGGGTCGGCCACGTCGGGCGGGTGCACGGTCAGGTGGAGCACCCGCACGCCGGGCCGGCGGCGGGGCCGGCTGGCCGGGCCGACGACGGCGCCGGTGTCGGGCGGCGGCACCGGCGGGTGGGCGGCCACCTCGGCCATCGTCCGCTCGTGGGCCAGCACGTCGGCCACGAGGCGGTGGGCGGGGTCGGCGGGGTCGAGCCAGCGGTCCAGGGCGTCGGCGAACAGGGCGACGCGCTCGGCGTCGGACAGCCCCCGGCGGCGGCGCTCGCCGAACTCGGGCGCCAGGTCGGCGAAGAAGTCGATCTCCACGCCGGCCGCGGCGAGGGCCCGCATGGTCAGCGGCAGGTGGAACCGGACCGGGTTGTGGCGGACCTTGGTGATGAACCCGGTGAGGCGGCGGACCCGCTCGGTGTCGAGCCCTTCGGGCACCGGCGACGCCGCCCGGCCCGGGTCCTCGACCAGGCGGGCGAGCACGGCGTGGCAGTACGCCGGGTCGGCGGCGGTGTCAGCCGGCACGGCCGACCGCGGCCCGCACGGCGAGGATCTGGTCGACGACGGCGTCGAGGCGGTGGTCGGGCGCCCAGTTGTACTCGAGGGTGACGGCCCTCGGCGCGGCCTCCTCGGCGACCGTGGCGAACAGGTCGAGCACGGCCGGCGGGGCCAGGCTGGCGTGGTCGTCCCAGGCCACGCCGCCCTGCACCGACATGCCGGAGAGATGGACCTCGACGACCCGGTCGAGGGGCAGCGCGGCGAGGGCGGCGGCCGGGTCGAAGCCGAGGTTGTGGGCCGACACGGCGAGGTGGGTCAGGTCGAGGAGCAGGCCGACGTCGAAGCGCGCCGCGACCTCGGCCACGAACTCCACCTGGCTCATCTCCGAGCCGGGCACGTCCAGGTACTGCGGGTTGTTCTCGACGATGAGCTCGTGGTCGAACCGCTCCCGCAGCCGGTCGAGGTTCTCGCCGACCCGGCGCAGCACCCGCTCGCTCAGCTGCGGGGCCATCGTGTAGGTCAGCCGGGTGGGCTCGCCCTCGGTGCCGGCGACGAGCGCCTCGGGGTCGTCGGCCAGCACGAACGCGAGGTGCTCGCCGATCCACGGCGTGCCCACCCGGTCGGCCCACGACCGGATGTCGGCCAGGGTGGCGTCGTCGGGCTCGACGAAGCCGGCCACCGACATCGACGCGCAGTGCAGCACGACCGGCACGTCGCCGAGCGCGTCGACGGTGCCCGGGTCGTGGCGGAGGTGCTCGAAGGGCACCTCGACGTGGTCGACCAGGGCAGGGTCGGACCGCAGCAGGGCGCGCGCCGCCGGGCCCCAGGCGAGGCCGACCGCCGGCCGGGCCCCGCCGCCGTCGTTCACGCCGACCGTCGCCGCGGCCGGCTCAGTCCCAGAGGTAGCCGCCGCCGAGGTCGCCGCGGGACAGCTGCTCCACGTCGACGTCCTGCAGCACCATCCGCAGCTCGCCGCTCTCCAGGCACCGCATGATCTGGTCCCGGCGGTCGCCGCTCACGTCGAACGACAGCTCGAGGCTCCTGCCGCCCTCGCCCTGCCGCGCCTGGTACTTCCCGCCTTCGCTGCTCTCCATGGAGCACCTCCGCTCGAGGCCCGCGACCCACCCGCGTGGGGCGCCGGACCGGGGCCCAACCTAGGCACGCCCACCAGGGTGGTCAAGGGGCGAACCGCCCGAAGTCGACGATGGTCGTGATCGGCCCCTCGGCCCGCCCGCGCGGCCCGGCGGCGGCGTCGCCCGGCACGAGGACGACCGGGACGCCGGGGGCGGGCACGAGCGCGTCCGGCACCTGCCAGCCGACCCTGGTGTCGAAGGCCAGGTGGACCGTGCCCGTGGCCAGCAGCTCGGCCAGGGTGGCCCGCAGCATGGCCCGGGCCACGGTGGCGCCGAGGCAGCCGCGGACGCCGGCGCCGAACGGGAAGAACTCGAACGGCGTGACCTCGAGGCCCGCCCACCGCTCGGGGGCGAAGCGGGTGGGGTCGGGGAACCGGTCCGGGTCGCGGTGGGCGACCAGCGAGCTGACGATCACCTCGCAGCCGGCCGGCAGGCCGTGGCCGGCGACGGTCACGGGCCGGAGGGTGGCCCGGGTGACCAGCGCGCTGGACGGCAGGAGGCGCTGGCTCTCGACCAGCACCCGGTCGAGCAGGTCCCGCTCGCCGCGCCGGGGCCGCCCGCCGTCGAACGCCGGCGGCGCCGCCCGCAGCTCGTCCTGCAGGTCGGGCCGCTGGGTGAGGGCGAGGACGGCCCAGGCCAGGCTCGCCGCGGCCGGCTCGGTCGACGCCGCGGCGACGGCGGTGGCGTGGGCCACGGCCAGGGTGAGGGCCTCGTCGTCGTCGCCCTCCGCCAGGCCGTCGCCCAGGCCGGCGAGCAGGCCGTCGCGGCCGGGCCGGCGGAGCCAGCCGGCCAGCTCCCGGGCCAGGGCCCGGCTGGCGTGGACGGTCTGGCGGTGGGCGGCCCGGCGGGCGAGCGGCGTGGTGGCCAGGCGCCGGGCCCGGCGGCCGTCGACGACGGCGCCGACCCCCCGCCCGAGGGCGAGGCCCCGCTCCCCCGGCCCGAAGAGCACCGCGCTCCACACGTGGCGGGCCACGGCCCGGCAGGCGGCGGCCAGGTCGACCGGCGGGCCCGGCCAGCGGCCGACCGCCTCCCGGACGGCGCCGAGCAGCGCCGCCACGGTGCGGTCGTCGAGGACGACGAGGTCCCGCAGCTCGGCCCGGTGGCGGGCGTGGCCGGGGCCGTGGAACGTGAACACGCCCCGGCTCATCGACCGGACGTCGTCGGGCAGGTCGGCCACGTCGGGCTGGAGCGTGCCGAAGTCCGACGCGTTCGTCAGCACCTCGCGAATGCCGGCCGCGCCCCGCACCTCGACGCAGCCGACCGTCCCCATGTGCGACGCGAAGAACGGCCCGACGGCGTGGCAGACGACCGTGCCGGGGTGGGCGGCCGCCGTCCCGAGCAGGTGCGCGACGAGCTCCAGCCCCCGCACCTCGTCCCGCCCCAGCCGGGGCCCGGGGAGGCCCGCCAGCGTGTCCGGTCCCACCGCCGCCACTGTCCCGCCCCGCGCCCGGCCGGGACAAGCGGCGAGCCGTCCGGCCCCGCCGGCGAGCGCCTCCTGGCGCAGGCCGACCAGCTCGGACGCGCCCTCCTCGAGCTGCCGCCTCGTCTCCTCCGACCCCACGTAGGGGCGATCGCGTCTCCCGCTGCGCCACCGCCGGCGGTGGTCCCCGCTAGGGGATGAGCGAGAAGGCGATCGTCACCCGGTCGGGCGCGGTGAAGTCGAACAGCGCCTGGCCGCGGACGTTCTGGTAGCGGCCGGTGCCGCCGGTGACGGCGAGGAGGACGTCCTCGGCCTCGATGCGCCCGACGCCGGCCAGCTCGATCTCGGTCTCGCCGTTCTCGGTGCCGATGGTGGCGGTGACGAAGCACTGCTGGCGGTTCTCGGCCGTGCCGCCACCGGGGACGCTGGTCGTGACGCAGTGGCCGTCGATGCGACCGGCCGCCTCCTGGCTCGGGCTGCGCAGGAGCGGCCCGCTGAAGATGAACTGGTCGCCCCGGGACGGGCCCGCCGGGCGGAGGTCGAGGTTGGTCTCCTCGGTGTTCGGGGCGACGACCGTGAACGTGACGGCCGACGTGATGGCGCCGGCCGAGCTCATCCACACGATGCCGGCGACGACCCCGACCGCCGAGGCCATGACGCCCAGCCCTACGAGTCGCTTTCTCACGAAATCCGTCTCCCTGCTCGGCGGTGGGCCCACAGCATCCCCCGCTCCGGTGGCCGGGGCAATGGCCGGCGGGCGTCGGGTCCGCGGACGGGCCGGGCGGCTACGCGGGCGGCAGGACGCAGAGCTCGTTGCCGTCGGGGTCGGCCAGGGCGACCCGGTCGGCGCCGCCCTCGCCGCGGTCGAGCAGGGTCGCGCCGAGCGGCACGAGCCGCTCGACCTCCGCCTCCTGCGCCGCCCCGCCGGCCGGCGCCACCTCGAGGTGCAGCCGGTTCCTGCCCACCTTCGGCGGCGGCGCCCCGCCCCAGGTGATGAACGTGTGGGTCCCGTCGGGCGCGCGGACGGCGGTCTCCTCGTCCTGGTCCCAGACCAGCGGCCAGCCCAGCGCCGCGCTCCAGAAGAGCCCGACCTCCCTCGTGCCCTCGCAGGTGATCGACCCGAGACGGCTGGAGTCCGAGACGAACGAGTTGCCCGGCTCGAGCACGCACAGCTCGTTGCCCTCGGGGTCGGCCAGGACGACGTGGGATTCGTCGGGCCCTTGGCCGATGTCGAGGTGGCGGGCGCCGAGCGAGAGGAGCCGCTCCACGAACTCCCGCTGGTCGTCGAGCGACGTGCTCGTCAGGTCGAGGTGGAGCCGGTTCGGGCCGACCTTCGGCGCCGGGTTTCGCACGAATTCCATCCGGAACCCGGTGCCGTCGGTCGGCAGGACGGGGACCCGGTCCTCCGTCCCGTCGGCGACCGCCCACCGCAGCGCCTCGCCCCAGAACCGGGCGAGGCGCAGCGGGTCGTCGGCGTCGACGCACAGTGCGACCAGTCGGAGCGACATCCCGGCCCCAGCATCGCAGCCCGGGCGGTCGCCGGCCATGGTCAGGCGAAGGCCGGGACGGGCGTGGCCACGACGGCGGCGGTGTCGTCGACCGACGTGGGCCGCACGCCCTTCACGGTCAGCCAGACGCCGAGGGAGAGCTCCCAGGTGGCGATGGGCAGGGCGAAGAGCACCGCCGGCCCGGAGATCTGGTCCCAGGCGCCGAACAGCGTCGCCGTGGAGGAGGCGGCGAGGATCGGGGCGCCGACGAGCCCGATGGTCGGGATGATGCGGGGCACGAGCCGCGACCGGTACAGCACGGTGGCGAGGCACAGCGCGTTCACCACGGCCATGACGCCGGGCCCGAACAGGAACGTCCAGTTGTGGACGGCGACCAGCGCGTCCGCCACCGTGGAGAGGCCGGCCGCGTCGGTCCCCGCAAGGTCCTGGCGGAGGGTGTGGACGGCGAGGAGGGCGACGACGCCGACGAAGATCGTGGCCGCCTCGAGCGTGCGGGAGGCGACGAAGCCGATCGCACCGGTCTGGCCGTGCCGCCTGATGACCGGGTAGAGCATGACGGCGGTGCCGATGCCCGTCAGCCCGGTGAGCACCTCGAAGAGGCCGCCCCACAGGACGCCGCCGTCGCCGCCCGCGCCGTGGACGAAGCCGGCGTCGTTCAGGACGCCGTCGTAGAAGCCGAGCGCCGGGATCGAGAAGACGAACGTGGCCAGGTAGAACAGGCCGGCGCCGAGCGCCAGCTTCCTCGTGCGGGACATCGGGCGTCGGGTGGTGGTGGTGGTCATGTCGGTTCCCTTCGTGGTGCGTCGGGCGGGAGCTGGGCGAGGGAGACCAGGGGGATGCCGACGTCGCGCAGCTTCTGGAGCAGGCCGTGCAGCGCCGCCTGGTCGACGACGGGCCCGCGGAGGACGGTGGTGCCGTCCGGCTCGCTGGTGAGGCTCAGCCCGTCGAACCAGGCCGACCAGCGGGGCCCGAGACGTCCCGCGACGTGGATCTCGTACCGGGGGACGCCGTCGTGGTCCGCAGCCGGAGCGCCGTCGGGTGTGCGGTCGTCTGCGGTCACGTCCGGACCGTACGGACGGACCTGGTGACCGCACATCACCTCATCTGGTGATCGGTGTGGTGATCGTGCTCCCTACAGCCCGAGCTCGGCGGCCCGCCGGACCGCCTCCCGCCGGCTGTTCACGCCGAGCTTGGCGTAGATGCGCCTGGTGTGGGTCCGCAGCGTGTTCAGCGACACGAGCAGCTCCCTGGCGATGTCCGGCCCGCTCAGGTCGCTGCGCAGCAGCCGGAGGACGTCGAGCTCGCGACCGCTGAGCTCCTCGACCAGCGCCGGGCGCGACGGCGCCGCCGGTCCGCCCGAGCCGGCGGCGAGGACCCGGCGGGCGTGGTCCCGGGCGACGCCGTGCAGCGACGCGCCCCGCAGCAGCGCGGTCATCGTCGGGCCCTCGTCGAGGAACACGCGGACGTGGCCCTCGGGCGCGGCGCGGGCGAGCGCCTGCTCCAGCGAGGCCGCGGCCGCGGCGCCGTCGCCCCTGGCGTGGTGGGCGAGCGACCGCAGCACGAGGATCTCGACCACGCTCCCCCGCCCACCTCGCTCCGCCTCCGCGAGCAGCCGGTCGAGCAGGCCGGCGGCGCCGTCGGTCGAGCGGGCGTCGCCGGCGGCCAGCAGGGTGCGGGCGAGCGTGACGTGCTCGAACTCGTGGAGGTAGTCGAGCTCGTCGTCGGCGGTGAGCCCCCGGTCGCTCGCCCACCGCCGGGCGGCGGCGAGGTCGCCCCTGGCGAGGTGGAGCCGGGCCCGCAGCGCGGGGACGGGCCGGACCGACGGCGAGAAGTCGGTGTCGTACACCCGCTCGGCCTCGTCGAGGAGCACGAGCGCGCCGTCGAGGTCGCCCCTCGCGGCGAGCAGGCGGGCCGTGGCCACCCGCCAGCGGTACTCGTGCTGCGGGAGCCCGGCGGCCCGGCCGAGCTCCCTGGCCACCTGGACGTGCCGGGCCGCCCCGTCGAGGTCGCCCCGCTCGAGGAACAGCTCGCTCAGGCCGACGTGCAGGTCGGCGCTGCCCCGGAGCCCCGGCCGGTCGCGCGCCTGCTCCAGGCCGGCTTCGAACGTCGCCCTCGCGGCGTCGAGGCGACCCTGCGCCACCTGGATGTCGCCGAGCGCCAGCGAGCACCCGAGGACGTCGGGGACGAACCCCGCCTCGGTGAAGTGACCGACGGCCTCCGCGTACCGCGCCCTCGCCGCTTCCAGGTCGCCGACCCGCCAGTGGGCCAGGCCGGTCAGCGCCGTGGCCGCGCCCAGCAGCACGTGCTCCGACGGATCGGCCAGCTCGACGATCCGCTCGGCGTGGGCCATCGTGCCGGCCACGTCGCCGGCGACGAGCGCCGACCCGGCGCGGTACATCGCCACCTGAGCCGGCAGCCGGGCCAGCTCGTCCCGGTCGGCGACGATCGGCGACCCGTCGGCCCGGCCCTCGACCCACCGTTGCGCGATGTCCAGCAGCGGCGCCGCGCCGGTGACGTCGCCGGTCGCCATGCGCGCGCCGGCGAAGGCGGCGCTCAGGACGGGGCGGTCCGGGAACAGGCCCGGTGGCAGCGCCTCGAGCCAGCGGCAGAGGGTGGCTTCCTGCCGGGCCTGGCGCAGCGCCGGTGCGGCCAGCTCGATCAGCCGCGCCGCGCCCTCCGGGTCGTCGCCGGCCATGGCGTGCGCGATCGCCTCGGCCCGGTCGCCGTCGTCGGCGAACCAGGCGCTGGCCCGGCGGTGCAGCCGGCGGACGCGGTCGGGGTCCTCGTCGAGCAGCCGGGCGCGGAGAACGTCGGCGAAGAGGTGGTGGTAGCGGTACCAGCGACGGCGGTCGTCGAGCGGGACGATGAACAGGTTGGCCCGGTCCAGCCGCTCGAGCATGGCCCGGCCGCCTCGCCCCCCGGTGACGGCGTCGCACAGGGGACCGGTCAGCCGGTGGAGGACGGCCGTGTCCAGGAGGAAGCGCCGGACGTCGTCGGGCTGGCGCTCGAGGACCTCCTCGGCGAGGTAGTCGACGACGAAGCGGTCGTCGCCGGCGAAGCTGGCCACGAACCGGGCGGCGTCGTCTCGCCCCTGCATCGACAGCGCGGCGAGCTGGAGCGCGGCGATCCACCCCTCGGTGCGGGCGGCCAGCGCGTCGACGTCGCCGGCGGCCAGGTCGAGCCCCATCGATCCGCGGAGGTACGTCGCCGCCTCGTCCGCCGTGAACCGCAGGTCGGCGGCCCGCAGCTCGACCACCTCGCCGCGCGCCCGCAGCCGGGCCAGTGGCAACGGCGGGTCGGCCCGGCCGACGAGCACGAGGTGCACACGGGGCGGCAGGTGCGCGACGAGAAAGGCCATCGCCTCGTGCACCTCGGGCGCCCGGATCACGTGGTGGTCGTCGAGCACGAGGACGACGTCGACCGGGACCGCTGCGAGGTCGTTGAGCAGGGTCGGGAGGAAGGTGTCCACCGCCGGCCGGCCCGACTCGAGCAGCGGGAGGGCGTCGGCGCCGACCCCGGGGACGGCGGTCTGCAGCGCGGCGACGACGTAGGACCAGAACAGCGTGGGATCGTCGTCGCCCTCGTCGAGCGACAGCCACGCGGTCGCCCGGCCCGCCGCCGCCTCGGTCGCCAGCCACTCGGTCACCGCCGTCGACTTGCCGAACCCGGCGGGCGCCGACACCACGGTGAGCGCCGCCTCGCTCCCCCGGCCCAGCCGGTCGCTCACCCGCGACCGGGAGACCAGCTCGCGCCGCCGCCGCGGTGCGTGCAGCTTCGTCGCCAGCAGCGGAGTCGTTCCCACGGATCCCACGATGCCGGGATCATCCCCCGGGAGCGTGGACCGGCGCCGGCACGTCGCCTCTGCCAAGGTGGCCGGGATGGCCGAGGTGGAGCAGCGGCTCGAGGGCGGGATCGCCAACGCCGGCCGGGTCGTCCGCGTCGGCCCGCACGTCCTGCGCCCCTCCGGCCCGCACTCGGCGTCGGTCCACGCCTTCCTGCGGGCGGTGCGGGAGGCCGGGTTCGAGGGTGTCCCGTCGCCGGTCGGCATCGACGAGGACGGCCGCGAGCGCCTCGTGTTCGTCGACGGCGACGTGCCCGTGCCGCCCTACCCGGCGTGGAGCCAGTCCGACGCCGCGATGGCGTCGGTCGCCCGGCTGCTGCGGGGCCTCCACGACGCCGCCCGCGGGTTCGACCCCCGGGGCCGCACGTGGAACGGCGCGCTGGCCGACCCGGCCGGCGGGACGCTCGTGGGCCACAACGACGTGGAGCCGTCGAACGTCGTGTTCCGGGACGGCGTCGCCGTCGCCCTGCTCGACTTCGAGTTCGCCGCCCCCGGCCGCCCCGTGTACGACCTGGCCCACCTCGCCCGCCTGTGGGTGCCGATCGACGACGCCGTCGACCGGGCGAGGCTCGGCTGGCGGCCCGCCGACCGGCCGGCCCGCCTCCGGCTCGTCGCCGACGCCTACGGGCTCGACGGCGACGGCCGGGCCGAGCTGCTGGCGGCGATCGACGACGCCCTCGACCGCATCGAGAGCGCCACCCGCCGCATGCTCGCCGCCGCCGCCGACCCGACCGCGATCGCCCTGTGGAACCAGACCGGCGGCAGCGAGAAGTACGCCCGCCGCCGCCGCTGGTGGACCGCCCACCGCGCCCGCTTCGCCGCCGCCCTCCTCTGACGGGCTTCCGGTTCTCGGTGTGAGCGCTGCTGGCCGAGCGTGTCGAGAGTCGCGCCGGGGCGGTCCACTGCGCCGCTCGTCATGCGCGGCGTGGCACTAGCAGTAGCGAGTGGTCACCGATGCTTCGGCAGTCTGGAAGGGCGCCCGGCGAGACCGCGTCGGCCGACGCACCACTCCGTGGAGTACAGCGTCGAGCCGATTGGCCATCAATCTCCAGGTCGCGGGCCGCCGCCCGACGTAACCGTCCGCTCCTGAACGACCTTGGCCCCGCACTCGATCGAGCACGCGGCCGAAGACCATCCGTCCCACGGTCGCGAGATGATGATCGGGTTCCGCTCGATCGGCTTGCCGCAGCCGCCACAGTTCAACATGGCTCGACGGTAGACCGCATCCCGGACCCGCGGTCGGCCGTCGGGCGCACGATGGCGGGACCTACCCGAGCAGATGGTCGCAGATGGTCGTCGTCGGTCACTGGAGGCCGAGCCGGGCCGGCTGGCTCGACGCGCCGGCTCGAGGGCGGCGCTCTACGGCTGGCGGTCGTCGACGATGCGGTCGGCGACGGCGTCGTCGGCGTCGACCTCGACCCGTTCCTTGCGCAGCTCGGCGGTGACGACGCGGTCCTCGGTGACCGTGTGCTTGCGGATGATGATCCGCTCTCGGACGACGAGGCGCTTCTCGACGACGAGCTGCTCCTCGAACACCGGGATGGAGACCGACCCGTCGGGCAACGTCTCGACGAGCCCGCTGTCGCCGGCGGGCGCCGCCGTGCGCTCGACGTCGGCGTGCTCGATGCCGACGGCGACGACCTCCTCGACCGGTTCGGACTCGACGACCTTGCGGGCCCGGATCCGGCCGGCCTCCTCGCGGGTCGTCCCGGCCGCGAGCTCCTCCTCGGAGCGGACGACCTCGGCGACGTCGCGATCCTCGTGGTGGGCGGTCATCACGGCCTCCTGACGATCAGGCGACGGTCGTCGCCGAGCCCGCCGACGCCGCCCTCGCGGGTGCGGGCGACGAGGGCGTCGGCATGGCGGTGGTACCGCTCGCCGAGCTTGCCGCCGAACCAGCCGGCGGCGAGCGCGGCGACCGCGCCGGCGACCGCGCTGACGATGGCGGCGATGCCGGTCCGGTCGCCCGAGAACCACTGCGGGAGGTCCACGTTCGCCAGGACGTCGTACTTCTCGCCGAGCCACGCGCCGAGGGCGGCGAGGCCCGCTGCCAGCAGCACGAACAGCAGCGCCGTCACCAGCCCGTTGCGACCACCGTCGTACCTCGCCACCCGGCCGGCCACCCACCCGCCGACGAAGAAGGCGACGAGGAGGACCACGATGCCGGCGACCAGCCCGCCGAGGGAGAGGTCGCCCTCGTCGGCCTCGCCGAGCTGGTAGCCGACGGTGCCGGCGGCGCCGGCGAGGCCACCGAGGAGCACCATCGTCCCGAGCGCGGCCAGCAGGCCGGCGACGGTGGCGAGCGGGTCGAGGCCGCCGAAGTGCCGCCTCGCCTCCTCGATGCCGACGTCGTCGCCGGCCCGCCGCACGCGGATCCCTCCGCTGCGGACGTCGGCCGCCGCCGACGGCAGGTCGTGGGCCCGGTCGTCGCCGACCGACCGCTCGTCCATGGTGCTCCTCTCGTGCTCTCGTGGCTCGTCGTGCGCCCGGGTCAGCGACCCGGGACGTCGCCCTCCGCCTCTATGCGCTCCTTGCGCACGTCGGCGCTGACCTGCTGCTCCTCGGTGACGGTGTCGGTCGCGAGCCGCACCCGTTCCTTGGGCACGACCTGCTTCTCGACCACCGGCTGCTCCTCGGTGAGCACGACCTCGTGCTCGGCCTCGGTGATGTCGGGGCCGCTCGTGGCGGCGGCGACGTTGGCGTCGGTGATCGGTTCCCGCTCGAGGCGGGCCACCTCGCGCTCGACGGGGACCGTCGTCGTGACGTTCTCGGTGACGACGTGCTTCCGCAGCCGGGCCCGGCCGGCCTCGACCCGCTGGGTGCCGACGGCGACCTCCTCCTCGGATCGGGTCATGGCGTCGTCGGTGGTCGGCCCGCTGGTGTCGTACCCCGTGGTCGTCCCGGACCGGTCGTAGGACCAGTCGCCGAAGTCGCGGCCGTAGTGGTCGTACAACCGGCGCTCCTCCTCGGGGCTGAGGTGGCCGTCGGCGGCGGCGTTGGGCGCGTCCTTGACGAGGGAGGCCTCGTACGGGACGCGCACGTCGTCGCCGGCGGTCGTCGCCCCCGAGATCGGGACGAAGCTGAGGTCGCCGCCGAAGAGCCCCGTCTTGACGGCGAGCCACTCCGGCTGCCCGCTGGGGTCGTCGAGGTACACGTCCTCGACGGTGCCGATCTTCCCGCCGTCGCGGTCGACGAGGGTGCGGCCGACCCACGCGGTCGCGTCGCTGCTGGGTGTGGTGGTCACGGTGCTCGTTCCGTCGGGGTTCCGGGGGGACAGGCTCAGCGGGTGGTCCTCGCCGTGGTGGCTCCGGCGGTGCCGGTGCCGGCGGCCGGCGGCTGGCGGAGGTCGACGCTGCGGGTCGCGCGCGTCTGCTGGCGGACGACGGGCAGCTCCTGGTCGAGACGGCTCAGGGCCCGCTGCCACCGGTCGCGCATGGCCCAGATGCCGCCGCCGCCGACGGCGACGACGGTGACGCCGACCACGATGGCCAGCAGGGCGTAGAACAGCCCGGTCACGATGGCCGGGGCGATCTGGAGCTGGTTGAGCGCCGCGAAGACGCCGACGACGATGATCGCCACGGCGACGCCGTTCGCCAGGGCCCGCCCGTAGGACAGGCCGCCCATGGTCGCCTCGAGCAGCTCACGGACGGCGGCCGCGATCGCCGAGACGACGACCACGATGAGGATGGCGGCGAACACCTTGGGCAGGTACGCGATGACCGACGCGAGCAGGTCGCTGACGGGGTTCGTGCCGAAGACCCCGAACGCCATCTGGAGCACGAAGAGAAAGAGGGTGTAGAAGACGAGCTTCCCGACGACGTCACTGGCGTCGTACTTCGAGCTCTCGAGCGCCCGGCCGATGCCGCCGCGCTCGATCGCACGGTCGAACCCGACCCCCTCGAGCACCTTGTCGACCACTCGGGCGATGATCTTGGCGACGAAGTAACCGATGACGAGTATGACCAGGAAGCCGACGAACTTCGGGACGAACGCGGCGATGTCCGACCAGGCATCCTCGATGCCCTGGCTGAACTCGATGTCGGCGAGAACTGCGGTCATGACGCAACCCCTTGTGCGGCGAACGACCGGTCTTCCGTACCCCATTCCGGCGGCAGCGAGCCGTGCTCATTTCCAGATTTCCGGCGCCACTATTGATGTATCACGGCGCGTCGAATTGACGGCCGGACACCGAGCGGTGAAGCCGTCGTCGCCGGTCACGAAGAGGAACGCGCCAGAGGGCGCGCCATGACGCGCCAGCTCACCGACGGCGAGGTGGAGGCGCTCGAGCCCCTCGTCAGGGGAATCGTCCGGCGCAGGGTCCGCGACGAGGCGGCGGTCGACGACCTCGTCCAGGAGGCCTTCGTCCGCCTGGCGACGGCCCGCGAGCGCCTGAACGGCGGTGCCCTCGCCCCGTACGCGGCGACCGTCGCCCGGACGGTCGTCATCGAGGCGGCCAGGCGCCGCGAGCGGCTCGAGCGCCACCTTCCCCGCATGCTCGACCGCGTCCCGCCGGCCGAGCCCGAGGACCTCCTGCTCGACGCCGAGGAGCGCGACGCCGTCGAGGACGCCCTCGACCACCTCCCACCGGCCGACCGCGCCGCCCTCGTCGCCCACGAGGTGCACGGCGCCCGACTCGACGCCCTGGCCGCGACGACGGCCACCACCCCGGGGGCGACGGCAGCCCGCCTGGCCCGGGCTCGCGCCCGCCTCCGCGTCGAGTACCTCATCGCGCTGCGACGCGTGGACCTGCCCGGCGACGCCTGCCGGCCCGTGCTCGTCGCCATCTCGGCCGGCGACCGCCGCCGGCAGCGGACCCTCGCCGCCGGCGACCACCTCCTCTCGTGCCCGACGTGCGCGTCGCTCGCCCCGCCCCTCGCCGAACGTCGCCGGGCCCTGACCGCCCTCCTCCCCTTCGCCGTCGCCGCCATGGGCGCCCGCCGCCTCGTCGCCAAGGCCAGGGCCCACCCGGCGGCCACCGCGACAGGAGCGACGGCCGTCGCCGTCGCCGTCACCGCCGCCGCCGTCGTCGCCGCCCGACCGCCCGAGACGCCGCCCCCTGCCCCGGTGGCCACCGCCACGTCCACCGAACCGGCCGAGCCCGGGCCCACCGAGCCGTCCCGGGCGACGACCACGCCGACCGCCGACACGGCTGCGCTCACCGTCGACGACCGCACGCTCCTCGACCTGGCCCCCGACGAGCTGGCGGCGTTCGCCGGTCACCGGGTGGAGGCGTCGGGCGTGCAGGTCCTCGGCGTCCCCGCCGACGAGGGGTTCTGGGTCGGCTCGGGCCCCGACCGGCGGATCTGGGTCGCCCTCGAGGGCACCGGCGAGTCCCCCGTCGAGATCTCGCCCGGCCAACGCCTGGACTTCGTCGGCACCCTCGTCGCCAACCCCCCCGGCTACGCCCGGTCCCTCGGCCTGTCGCCCGCCGACCAGGCGGCGCTCACCGCTGCGGCCCACCACGTCGCCGTCCTGTTCCAGGCCGTCACGCCCAGCGACTGAGCACTCCGCCAGCCCGCGCTACTCGACGACGATGGCCGTGACCATGCCGAACATCCCGGTATCCCGCTCGACGTGGTTGAGGATGTGGCAGTGCCACACCCAGGTGCCGGGGTCGTCGAGGTGGACGAGGACGCTGTAGCGCTCGCCCGGGCCGACGAGCACGGTGTCGGCGTAGTAGGGCTGGTCGAGGGGGAACCCGTCCTTGGCCACCACCAGCTGGTCGAACTGGTGCAGGTGCATGGGGTGCACCTGGAGGCCCTCGTTGAAGTAGTGGATGAGCACCCAGTCGCCGGCCCGAGCGGCGATCGGTGCGGTCGCAGGGAAGCTCTTGCCGTTGAGGGACAGGCCGATCACCCCGGCGTCGTTGAGGACCATGGGGATCTCCTGGTCGACGGTCGCGCCCGCCGGCAGCGGCAGCGGCAGCTCGCCCACGAGGAACACGGCGAACAGCCCGTTGGGCACGGCCATCTCGCCGTGGGCGTGCGCGTGGTACCTGGCGACGGCGGGGCCCTCCGCGGTGAACTCGTAGGTGAAGGACTCGCCGGGAAGGACGGGGTCCTGGGTGATCGGGGCGACGCCGTCCATCGAGTTCGGCACGTCGACGCCGTGGAAGTGGATGTCGCTCATGACCGGGAGGTCGTTGTGGAACACGACCCGGACCCGGTCGCCGTCCTCCACGTGCACCATCGGGCCGGGGACGGTGCCGTTGTACGTCCACGCGTCCACGACCCGGCCGGGCTCCACCTCCCACGGTGTGACCGCCGCGGTCAGCTCCAACTGCTTGGTGCCGTCGGGGAGCACGGTCGGCTCCAGCGTCTCGTTGCCGGTGCCCTCGGTCTCGGCCGGGAACGACGAGATCGTCTCGAGCATGGCAGCGTCCATGGCCGCCCAGTCGTGCTCGTCGGCGCACGCCCGTAGAGGCGCGGGTGGGCGATTCACGTCGGGTCAATGAGCCCCAAGTTGACGAGACGGAACCGCATCGCCTGCTCGCTAACGTCGAACTGATGCGCCAGCCGGGCAACCGCGGTGTCCTCATCGACGCCGCGGCGGGCCGTGACCAGGCTCATGAAGTTGTCACGGACCCAGTCGGCGGGCATCAGGAGAGCGGCGCCGAAGCTGTTGGCCTCACGTTCCTCGCGATCCGTGCCGGCCGCCGAGGTCCCGTCGCGGAAGCGCAGCGTTGCCGTCCCGTCGAGGTACGCGTCAGCGTCATGCAGGCGGTGGTGGCCGAGCTCGTGCGCGATGGTGAAGCGCTGCCGGTGCCGATGATGGTCCTGGTTGACCACCATGACGGTGACCGCGCCGCGGCGATAGAGCATCCCCGAGACGTCCTGCCCCCCGATCGAGTCGAACGCCAGGCGAATGCCCTCGGCGGCTACGAGCTTCTCAACCGGAACCGGCGGCTTGGTCACGCCGGCCGCGTCGAGCAGCTGGCGTGCGGCCCGCTCGACTTTGCCTGGTACTCGCGGCAATCTCGTCTCCTTCGTACTCGCCCATCATCCTGGCGACGGCCCGCGCCGCAGCCTCCGGCACGCCCTTATCGACCAGCTCCCGATCCAGCGGCTGCAGGCTCCGGGCACCTGCGTCCGGCAGCAGCGACGCGGCGTCGACCCCGAGCACCCGGGCCAAAGCAAGGAGGTGATGGACCGCGAGCCGCTGCTGCCCGGCCTCGATGTTGGCGAGCGCCGACCGGCTCATGCCGCACGACGACGCAACCGACTCCTGCGACAGGTCGCGTTCCCGTCGCAGCCGGCGCAGCGCCTCGCCGATCTGTCGGTACTCGGGCTGAAGCTCAAGGTCCGGCACGAACCACATTGTGACCGCCCCATCACTCCGCGTCAACGACACGGACACGGGAGGTGGCCAGCATGGTCGACGACATGTCCGTGTCACTGGCGATGTACCTCTGTTGCTATCGCTGACGTCCCTGGTAATCTCGGGTCGAACCACCGCGGGCTCTCGCACCGGCCGACCGACCATCGGGGGTCACGCGGCACCGCAGCAACCGGGACAGGGAGACGAACGCCAATGCCCGACGAGAAGGTCACCGCCGACGACCTCGCCGCGTTCGCCGAGAACAAGGTGAACCTGCCCCCGTCGGTGGCCGCGGAGAAGCGCGAGCAGGTCAACACCTTGCGCAAGCGGCTGGAAAAGAAGATCGACGAGGAGCCGGGCTTCTCCCTGGTGAAGATGCGCCACGCGGGCTCGGTCGCGAAGGGCACCGCGTTGCGCACGGTGAACGACTTCGACGTCGCCGTGTACGTGAAGAAGGACGACGCTCCGGTCGGCGATGACCAGCTGGTGTCGTGGATGGTCGAGCGGCTCCGCGACGCCTACAGGGGGCTGATCGACCCCGACCAGGTACAACTGGGCCCGCACTGCGCCACCATCACGTTCAAGGGCACCGGCACGATGGTGGACGTCGTGCCGGTCCTGTACGAGGGAGCGGACAACGACTGCGGGTTCCTCGTGTCCAAGGACAGCGGCGAGCGGCTGCTCACCAGCGTGTCGCTGCACCTGGAGTTCGTCCGCAGCCGCAAGAAGCGCTGCCCCGACGACTGGGCGCAGGTCATCCGGTTCGTGAAGTGGTGGGCGAAGCAGCACAAGAACGCCGACCCGGACTTCAAGTTCAAGTCGTTCATGGGCGAGCTGATCGCCGCGCACCTGCTGGACGCCGGCGTGTCGTTCACCAACCACGCCGCCGCGCTCGACGCCTTTTTCGAGTACGTCGTCCGCACCGAGCTGCGGGAACAGATCGCGTTCACCGACTTCACGCCGGCATCGCAGATCCCCGCGCGCGGCGACGCGCCGATCGAGATCCTCGACCCGGTGAACGCCGCCAACAACGTGGCGAAGCGCTACACGGACACCGACCGAAAGCGCATCGTCGTCGCCGCCGAGGAGGCGCTCGACGCCGTCACCGAGGCCAGATTCGCGACCACGAAGGCGCAGGCCGTGCAGTGCTGGCAGGTCGTGTTCGGAACATCGTTCAAGGGCTAGGAGACGAATGAGTACCTACACGACCACCAGCACGCAGACGTTCACGACGTCGAAGGCGAAGTACGTTGCGTCGAAGGTCCAGACGGACCTGCGGCAGTTCCAGCGCTGGTACGGCGAGCCGTCGGACGCCAGGATCGATGCGTACCACGAAGAGCTCGTCGTCCTGTCCTCCCGCGGCCTGGTCGACCGGGTGAAGTACGGGTTCCAGCGCAACGGCATCTGGGTGCTCACGCTCGAGTACACGTTCCGCTACGACGGCACCCTGGTCGGTGACGACCGGGCCGGCGGCGTGCGGCACACCTTCAGCCGCGACGGCGCCGCGTTCGGTAGCTACCTCTACTTCTCGTCGGCGTGGGACCGGCTGAGCCCGGGCGAGCGCGACGAGGTCCGCCGGCTGCTGCCCTTCGACCGCACGCCGAGCGACGAGGCCGGCTACGCCGCCGGCCGCTACGCCAGCGACCGCACCTTCTCCGTCGACGGCAGCGGGGCGTCCCGCCGGATGTTCGTGGCATGACCAACCCCGCCGACCTGTTCGAGGAGGACCTCGATCTCCCTGACCCGGACGCCGACCGCCGCTACCACCAGCTGATGGGCCTCGACGACACCAAGGCCAGGCTGGCCAAGGAAGCCGAGCTGATCCTGCAGCCGGCGCTCATCGAGCAGTGGAGCAAGGACCACCACGGCACCGTCCTCACCGCGGTGCGCCGCATGGAGGACCGGGCACCGCTGTTCGTGTTCGAGGGCGACGTCGGCAGCGGCAAGACGACGCTGGCGGAGACGTTCGCCAGCGACATCGCCCGGCGGCACCGCGTCTCGGTCAAGGTGCACCGGCTCAGCCTGCGCGCGCGAGGCAGCGGCGCCGTCGGGGAGATGACGCGGCTGCTCGGCGCCGCGTTCGACTTCGTGCTCGGTGAGGCGCGCAAGCACCGCACCAACCGCCCGACCGTGCTCGTCGTCGACGAGGCCGACGCCATCGCGCAGTCCCGCGAGGCCGGCCAGATGCACCACGAGGACCGCGCCGGGGTGAACGCGCTCATCCGCGGCATCGACGCGCTCACGAACGAGCGCAAGCTCGGCATCATCGTCGTGCTGTGCACCAACCGTGCCGACGACATCGACCCAGCGGTGCGCCGCCGCGCTGCTGCGTCGTTCCCGTTCGGCCGGCCCGACGACGCCCAGCGGCACGCGATGCTCACTGAGCTGTTTGCCGAGGCAAGGTTCACCCCGGCCGACATCAAAAAGCTCGTCGCCGCCACCGGGCCGACCACCGACCGGCCGTACGGCTACGCCCACTCCGACATCGTGAACCGGCTGGTGCCGGCGGCGATCCTGGCCGCGTACCCCGACCGGCCGCTCACCGCCGCCGTCGTCCTGGAGCAGGTCGCCCGGCACGCGCCGACCAAGCCGTTCGGCGACCGCTCCTGATGTCGCTGGCGAGCGCGACGCCGCCTCCGAGCGCCAGCGGGGCGCGCCTCACCGGGGACGACACGCAGCACGCGATTGCCTGGTACCACGCGCTGCGGGCGGTGCAGCCCCGCTCCGGCATCACCGCCATCGCCGTGGAGGCCGCGAAGGCAGGCAACGTCGACGACGTGGTCGTCCGGCACGCGGCACCCCCCGACGAGTACCTGCAGGTGAAGGCCGCCGTCGCCGCCATCGAGCCGGCCTCGATCGGATGGCTCACCAGTCCGACCGCGAGCGGCGGCCCCAGCATCCTCGGGCGCTTCCACTACTTCTACGGGCAGGCCGCCGCGGCAGGTCGCACACCAGAGCTGCAACTCATCACGAACCGGTCGATCGACCCCAATGACCCGATCCTCGTCCTCCGCGACCGCCGCGACCGGGTCGCAGACCGGCTCCGGCGCGCGAGCGACCGACGCACCGTCGCCGCCCGGGTTGAGCTTGCCGACCACCTCGGCGTCTCCGAGGAGGCGACCTGCGCCTTCCTCGACTGCGTGCGCCTGCGCACCGACGCGTCCGAAGCGGCGTGGATCGAGCACATCCAGCACCTCAGCATCAGCCTCGGCCTGCAGGCCACCGAAGCCGCCGTGCGGCTCGGTCTCGCCGAGGTCCGGGAGTGGGTGAAGACCTCGCGGGCGGAGAAGACGGTCGCCGACGTCAATGCCGCGGTGGACCGGCTCGGGCTCCGGCTCGCCGACCCCTGGGAAGTGCTCGTGGTCCAGGCGCTGGACACCGAGGCAGACACCAGCGACGCCGCGGCCGTGCTCGACTGGGTCGACCGCTTCGTCGGTGACGAGGCCCGCACCCGCCGCGGCCTGCACCGACCCCAGGAGTGGAACACGGTCTTGCGGGACGAGCTCGCCGCGGCCGAGCGAGCCCTGCACACCAAGCGGGTGCTCGTTCGCGGGCAGGCGCGGCTGCCGGTGTGGTTCGCCGTTGGCGCGCAGCTCGCGCGGACCCGCGGCTACCACGTCGCCACCGTCCAGACCGGCGAACTGTGGTCCACCGACCGCACCCCGCCAGCTCTACCCACGCTGACGCCAACGCCGCTGCGTGATCCGGTGCCGGGCGAGCCGCTCGCCCTCGCCGTCGCCATCTCCGCCGACCCGGGCGACGCCGCCGCCGCTTACCTCGCCGCCCATGTGCCGTCCGCCGGACTCCTCCGCCTCAACCTCGCCGCCGGCATCGGCTCGCACGCCCTGACCGGCGCCGATCACGCATGGGCCACCGCGCTCGCCGTCCGTGACGAGGTTCGCCGGCTCACCGCGTCGTTACGCCCGCCCGCCGTGCACCTGTTCCTCGCGGCGCCGGGAGCGTTCTCGTTGCTGCTCGGGCACGTATGGGACCGGCTCCCCGACACCCAGACCTACGAAGACCTCAAGGCCGACGGCTACGAGCAAGCGTTCCTCATCCCGAACTGACGAACGCCACAGGCACCATGCACACCTGAACGCGGCAACCCCGAGCCGCCCAGGACCCGCACTACCGTGGACCGACGGTGCCCTTGTATAGCGGCCGCGTGGAACTGACGTGGACGACAAGGACTTGCGGCTCCTCGCGCACGCGGCCGGGGCCTACGAGTGGGCCCCCGCCGCCGACTAGCGGGTCGCCGGATTCGGGCCGCTCTCCGGAGTTGAGCGGCTTCACCCTATCGAAGTAACAGCTTGGCGCACACCACCGCGATCGAGTGGAACGCGACCCCACAACGTCGTCCCCCGTGAGCGGTTGCGCACATAGGCGCGCGGCCCCGTCGGGGTGTAGGTCTCGCGCTGGGCGGCGGGCAACGACTTCGTCGCCGACGCAGATCTCCGGGCCGCCGCTGGTCTGCAATCCGCTCTCGGCGACGTCGCCCTCGGACTAGAGGACTCGGTGGGCGACGGCGTGAGGATCCGCCGCGTCCGGGTGCGCCGATCGATCATCGGGTGCGCTTCGCCGGCGCGCCTCGACGCCAGCCACGGGGTCACCATGGCGGCATCGAGGGTGCGCACCCGTCCTGAGAGGCGGGAGCGGGGCAACCAACTCCAGAGCGGCTCCCGCGCGCACTCCACCGCTGCTCGCCTTCGTTCCACCGGACCACGGGTCGCCGGGCCATGTCGACCTCCGCCAGGGTGGCCAGGGAGCCGAAAGCCGCCTCCGCTTGGGTCCCCTGCGCGATGCCACCGAACGGCGCCCGGCCGCACAGCGCTTCACCTGCGGCGTTCCGGTGGGCCGTGAGGGACTCGAACCCCCGACCCCTTGCGCGTCATGCAAGTGCGCTAACCAACTGCGCCAACGGCCCGGAGCGGCCAGCGTAGCCGACCGGCCGGGCCGTGCCGCTCCGATCAGGGGCCGTACAGGGACGCCAGGCGCTCGGCCCGGTAGACGGCCCAGTCGGGGGCGTCGTCGTACAGCCGCAGCTCCCACACCGGGTCGCCGCCGCTCGGGCCGTCGGCCGGGTCGACCTCGAGCAGGCGGGCGCTGACCTCGGTCGTCTCGCTGCTGAGGCCGCCGTCGTCGATCAGGACGTTCCCGTTCGGCAGCGGGTCGGCGTCGCCGACGAAGAACGCGAACGCCGGCTGCCCGTCGAGCACCGACGGGTACTCCCACACCTGCCGCACGGTCCCGGCCTCCTCGTCGACCTCGTAGCGCACGGCCCGGCTCTGGGGCGGCGTGCCCGGCGGGACCGGCCGGCCGTTCCCGTTGTCGTAGAGCAACAGGTCGCCGTCGTCGAGCACGTGGATGGCGTGCTGGTGGTACGGCCAGCGCCCGTCCCCCTCCATCCGCAGCGTCCCGCCCGGCCCGAGGCGCCAGCGCAGCTCGCCGGTCGCCCGGTCGACGGCGATCACCGCGTCCAGGTGCCGCACGGAGACGAGCAGCGCGTCCCGCCCCTCGTCGAGCACGACCGAGTTGGCGTGGCTCCAGTCCTTCACGTCGCCCATCGAGGCGTACATGAACGTCGGGACAATGGTCGGCGACGTGAACGAGCAGACGGCCGCCTGCGCCGGGTCGGCCACCGGGTCGAGCAGGTCGCCGAGCGGCCACTCCCCCACCACCTCGCCGGTGTCGGGGTCGAACTCGACGACCACGTCGCTCACCAGCTGGTACCGGCCGGGGAAGGTGGCCGGGTCCTCGCCGCAGCGGGGCGCCGGGAACGGCACGTCGAGCAGCTCGGTCGACAGGGCGAGGAGGTTCCCTCCCGGCAGCGGGCCGACCTCGTGGTGGATGCTGTCGGTCTCGACGGGGATGGCGTCGTCGCCGATGATCCGCCGCCCGTAGCGGTCCTCGGCCAGCCGGCCCCGCACGAGGGACCCGGCCCACTCCCGCACGGTGGTGCCGAGCACGTCGATCTCCCTCGCGCCCAGGTTGTCGTACTCGAGCAGCAGGTGGCCGTCCTCCAGCTGGCGGACGTCGCCGATGGGCTGGGGCGCCCGGTAGTACCAGACGACCTCGCCCTCGGCGTCGACGGCGAGCACCCAGCCGGCGTCGGGGGCGTCGGCCGCCGGCGTGGTCGCCGGGTCGGGCCCGCCGAGGGGGATGGCGTCGAACATCGTCACCCCCGGCGCCATCCGGGACGGGTCCGACCGCACCACCTCGAACCGGGGCATCCCCTCGGGCAGGGCGCCGGTGGTGAACGTGGCGACGGCCGGCTCCTCGACCCCGAGCCCGCCCACCGTCACCTCGTACTCGGTCTCGGCCCGGAGCCCGACGAGGGGGATCTCGTGCTCGTCGGACGCGCCCCTGGTCGGCACCACCCACGACCGCCCGCCGCCCCGCACGGCGACGACCGGAAGGGTGGCGACCGACGTCGTGAACGTGAGCACGGCCGACAGGGTCGAGTGCGGGCCCTCCTCGACGGCCACGTCGGCGACGGTGACCGCGCCCGTCGTCGTCGCCGTCGTCGAGGACGAGGCGGCCCCGCCGCGCCCGCCGCCGTCGCCCGACCCGGAGCCGGAGCCGGAGCAGGCGGCGGCCACGAGGCCGAGCGCGACGAGGCAGGCGAGGACCGGGCGAGGCACGGCGGGCGATGCTAGGCGGGGGGTCGGACGACCTCGCGCTCCTCCGTCACCTCGTCGAGCACGTCGGGGAGGGGGTCGACCCCGATCCCCGGCCCGGCCGGCACGGCGAGGCACCCGTCCACCAGCTCGAACGGCGGGGTGACGTCGACCTCGTAGTACCGGCGGGAGGCCGAGACGTCGCCGGGCAGCACGAACCCGGGCAGGGCGGCGAGGGCGACGTTGGCCGCCCGCCCGATCCCCGTCTCGAGCATCCCGCCGCACCAGACGGGGACGCCGTTGGCGGCGCAGACGTCGTGCACCCGGCGGGCCTCGAGGTAGCCGCCCACCCGCCCCGGCTTCACGTTGACGATCGAGCAGGCGCCGAGGGCGATGGCGTCGGCGGCCGCCCGAGCCGAGGTGATCGACTCGTCCAGGCACACCGGCGTGCGGATGCGGGCGGCCAGCGCGGCGTGGCCCCGCACGTCGTCCTCGGGCAGGGGCTGCTCGATCAGCAGCAGCCCGAACGGGTCGAGGCGGGCGAGGTGGGGGGCGTCGGCGAGCGTGTAGGCGGTGTTGGCGTCGACCTGGAGGAGGACGTCGTCGCCGAAGCGCTCCCGCACGGCCCGCACCGGCTCGACGTCCCACCCCGGCTCGATCTTCAGCTTGATCCGCCGGTAGCCGTCGTCGAGGTAGCCGGCGACGGCGTCGAGGAGCTCGGGGACCGACGGGTGGATGCCGACCGAGACCCCGGCGGGGACGGCGTCGCGCACGCCGCCGAGGAACGAGGCCAGCGAGGTCCCGGAGGCCCGCAGCTCGGCGTCGAGGACGGCGGCCTCCACCGCCGCCTTGGCCATCGGGTGGCCCTTCACCCAGGCGAGCGCCAGGGCGACCCTGGCGGCGGTGACGTCGCCCGTCGCGAACAGCGACGGCAGCAGGAACCGGCGGGTCACGTCGGCCGCGCCGTCGAGGAACTCCGGCGAGTAGGCCGGCTCCTCCATGGCGACGCACTCGCCCCAGCCCTCGGCGCCGTCGCCCTCGACCCGCACGAGCAGCGCCCGCCGCACCGTCTGGGTGCCGAACGAGGTGCGGAACGGGGTGACGAGCGGCAGCTCCACCCGCCGCAGCTCCACGGCCAGCAGCTTCACCGGGCCAGCCTGCCACCCCTCGACAGCGGGGGCCGGCGGGCGTACGGTCCGGAGCGACCCTAGGAGGGCCGCCATGCGAGTCCGTGCCCTGTCCGCAGCGATCGCGCTCGTCGTGGGGGGCCTCGTGGTCGTCGCCCCGACGGTCTCGGAGGCCTCGCCCGCGGGCCGCTTCGGCTACCAGCCGGGACCGGGCCGTCCCCGCCTGTCCGGCGCGGCCGACCCGTCGCTCGCCACCCTCACCGGGCGGGCCGTCCCCGCCGGCGCGGCGTCGGCGCCCCGGGCGTCCGACGACGTCCAGGCCAACGGCGACAACAAGCGGGACACCGACGACCAGTACGGCAGCGGCGAGGGCTTCCCGCAGAACGAGACGGCGGCGGCCGTGAACCCGACCGACCCGTCGAACGTGCTCGTCGGGGCGAACGACTACGAGCACGTGGTCGACAGCGTGATGGGGCTCTACGCCTCCTTCGACGAGGGCCGCACGTTCTCCCTCAGCCGGTTCATCCCCCAGGTCATCACCCCGGACCGGCGCATGCTCGGCACCGGCGACCCGGCCATCGCCTTCGACCGGGCCGGCGTGGCCTATTCAGCGGTGATCTCCTTCGGCCGGGCCGACTGCGACTCCTACGTCGCCGTCAGCCGGTCCTACGACAAGGGCGTCACGTGGAGCGCCCCGGTCGGCGGCGAGTCGGCCGGCACCGGCCTCGTCGTCGGGGACGGGATCGTGGCCCACAACGGCGGCCCCGAGGACTGCCGGATCTTCCACGACAAGGAGTGGATCGCCGCCGGTCCCCGTCCCGAGGGCGTCGAGCTGCTGCCCGGGACCAACCCCGACCACGTCGGCGCCGACCGCCTCTACGTCGTGTGGACCCGCTTCGACTTCGGCGAGGGCGGCCTCGGCTTCAACGACGCGCCGATCTACCTGTCGATGTCCGACGACGAGGGCCGCAGCTGGAGCCCCGGCATGGAGATCAACGGCCGGGCCCCGTTCTGCGAGTTCCAGTTCGGCGACGCCGACGGCCAGTGCGACGAGAGCCAGTTCGCCATCCCGGTGACGGACCCCCGCACCGGCCGGGTCTACGTCGCCTTCGAGAACTTCAATACGCCGTCCACGGTGTTCAACCGCTACCTCGTCACCCACTCCGACGACGGCGGCCAGACGTGGTCCCGCCCGGTGCTCGCCACCCGCGTGGTCGACGGCGCCGACACCTACCCGACCTGCTTCGGCAGCCAGACGCTCGACCTCATGTGCGCCAGGGTCAACGCCAACGGGAACATCGACCTCGACCCCCGCAACGGCGACCTGTACCTGACCTGGGCCGACAACCGCAACGGCTCGCCCACCGACACGAACACCGACGTGTTCGTGACGACGTCCAGGGACGGCGGCGCCACCTGGTCGCCGGCCCGCAACCTCACGGGCACCTCGGAGGACGACCAGTGGTTCCCGTGGCTGGCCGTCTCGCCGGAGGGCACCGTGGTCGTCACCTACTTCGACCGCCGCTACAACGGCCCGCTCCGCATCGACACCTCGCTGTCGGTATCGACCGACGCCGGGGCGACGTACAGCACGCGGCGGGTGAGCGAGGTGTCCTGGAACCCGGACTTCGCCTTCCGGCTGGGCACGTTCATCGGCGACTACAACGGCCTCGACGTCAACGCCCGGACCGCCTTCCCGGCCTGGACCGACGCCCGCTTCGGCGAGCGCAACGAGCCCGGCAACAACCCGCCGCACCAGCAGTCCGACGTCATGGTCGACGCCGAGCCGATCCCCGGCGCGGGAGGCGGGTGAGCGCGGGGGCCGCTACAGCTCGGCCCTGACCTGCCAGAGCTCGGGGTAGAAGCGCTTCTCCAGGGTCGCCTTCAGGTAGGCGGCCCCGGTGGAGCCGCCCGTGCCGATCTTCGTGCCGATCTGGCGCTCGACCATGGCGACGTGGCGGAAGCGCCAGAGCAGGATGGCCTCGTCGTGGTCGATCAGCGCCTCGGCCACCTCGAACAGGTCGGCGTTGGAGCGGTGCCCGGCGACGACCTCGGCGAGCGGCGGCGACCCCCGCCGCTCCAGCAGGCCGCAGAACGCGTCCCACAGGGTCGGCTCGGACCGGCGCCGCTCGAGCCTGGCCCGCTCCTCCGGGGTGGACGCCAGCCGGCTGAGCACGGCGCCGTCGTCCTTCAGGCCGGACACGTACTCGATCTCCCGGAACTGCACCGACTGGAACCCGCTGGCCGGCGCCAGCTCGGAGCGGAACTTCAGGAAGTCGCCGGGCGCCATCGTCTCGATCACGTCGACCTGCTCGAGCAGCAGCCGCTCGACCGCCTTGATCCGCCGGAAGTGGTGGCGGGCGGCGAGCAGGTCGTCGTCGGCGACGGCGTCCCTCGCCCGCTCCAGCTCGCACAGCAGCACCTTGAACCACAGCTCGTAGGCCTGGTGGACGACGATGAACAGCAGCTCGTCGGGCGCGTCGGTGAGCGTCCGCTGGGCGGCCAGCAGCTCGGTGAGCGCGAGGTAGCTGCCGTAGCTGAGCCGGCCGCCCTCCTCGCCGAAGCTGGACGACGGTCGGTCGCTCACCGGTACAACCCCCTCGCGATCACGGTGCGCTGCACCTCGCTCGCTCCCTCGTAGATCCTCGGCCCCCGCACCTCCCGGTACAGGCGCTCCAGCAGGTGGCCCCGCTCCAGCCCGGCCGCCCCGTGGAGCTGCACGGCGTCGTCCACCACCCGCTGGGCCGTCTCGGTGGCGAGCAGCTTGGCCATGGCCGACCGGGTGGTGACGTCCGGGTCGCCGGCGTCGACGGCCTGGGCGGCGTCGTGGACGAGGAGGCGGGCGGCGGCCGTCGCCGTGGCCATGTCGGCCAGGCGGTGGGCGACGGCCTGGAACTCGCGCAGGGGCCGGCCGAACGCCTCCCGGGCGGCGGCGTGGGCGACCGCCGCGTCCAGGGCGGCCTGGGCCATGCCGACCGCGAACGCG
>DASWMK010000046.1 GCA_036399815.1 Acidimicrobiales bacterium | reverse complement strand
CTCGCCGGCCGCCGCCCTGCCGCGGCCGTCGGCACGGCGCTCGCGATCGCGCTCCTGGCCCTCGCGACCAGGCGCGCCCGCCCGCCGGACTGGGGAGGCGGCCGGTCCCCGGCATTACGCTGGGTGCCAGCGCGTGCCGGCGATCGTGCCTGGCCGGCCGCCGGACCACCGACCGAGGAGCGCATCAGACGTGGACATCCAGACCGTGCTGGGCGACGACGCCGAGAGCCTGCTCACCTACACGTGCAAGGGCATCCCGAAGGAGGACCTGACGCTCCCGGGCCCGGACTTCGTCGACCGGGTCATGGTCGAGACCGACCGCTCACCGCAGGTGCTCCGCAACCTCCAGGCGCTCTACCGGCACGGCCGCCTCGGCGGCACCGGCTACGTGTCCATCCTCCCGGTGGACCAGGGGATCGAGCACTCGGCGGCGGCGAGCTTCGCCCCGAACCCGAAGTACTTCGACCCGAAGAACATCGTCGAGCTCGCCGTCGAGGGTGGGTGCAACGCCGTGGCGACGACGTTCGGGGTGCTCGGCGCCGTGTCCCGGCGCTACGCGCACCGCATCCCGTTCATCGTCAAGCTGAACCACAACGAGCTGCTGAGCTACCCGAACCGCTACGACCAGGTGATGTTCGGCTCCGTGCCGCAGGCCTACGAGCTGGGCGCGGCCGGGGTCGGGGCGACCATCTACTTCGGCTCCGACGAGTCGACCCGCCAGCTCCAGGAGGTGAGCGAGGCCTTCTCCGAGGCCCACTCGCTCGGGATGTTCACCGTCCTCTGGTGCTATCTGCGCAACAGCGCGTTCAACAAGGACGGGGTCGACTACCACGTCGCCGCCGACCTGACCGGTCAGGCCAACCACCTCGGCGTCACGCTCGAGGCCGACATCATCAAGCAGAAGCTCCCCGAGAACAACGGCGGCTTCAACGCGATGAAGTTCGGCAAGACCTCGAAGCTCGTGTACGACGAGCTGACGACCGACCACCCGATCGATCTCTGCCGCTGGCAGGTGGCGAACTGCTACATGGGCCGGGTCGGCCTGATCAACTCGGGCGGCGCCTCGTCCGGCGAGACCGACCTGGTCGAGGCCGTGCGGACGGCCGTGGTCAACAAGCGGGCCGGCGGCACCGGCCTGATCAGCGGCCGCAAGGCGTTCCAGCGCCCGACCGACCAGGGCATCGAGCTCCTCAACGCCATCCAGGACGTCTACCTCGACGAATCGGTGACCGTGGCGTAGCGACCTGCGCTGCGGCGGTCGCCGGATTCCTCCGGCGACCGGCCGTGGCCGTCCCTGGCTCCACCGTGTCGGGCGGTAACCTCGACAGGAGATTCCGTACGTCGACCGCCGACGTGCCTCGTCCGGGTGGGGCGCCACGAGGACCGGCGGCAGAGGGGGACCCTGTGTCCGACACCGTCGAACGAACCGACGTCCAGCAGCTGGATCGCGTCATCATCCGCTTCGCCGGGGACTCCGGTGATGGCATGCAGCTGACCGGCGACCGCTTCACCAGCGCGAGCGCCGTCCTCGGCAACGACCTCGCCACCCTGCCCGACTTCCCGGCCGAGATCCGGGCCCCGGCCGGGACCCTCGCGGGCGTGTCGGCGTTCCAGGTGCACATCTCGGACCACGACATCACGACGCCGGGCGACGCTGCGCAGGTCCTCGTCGCCATGAACCCGGCGGCGCTGCGGGCCCAGGTGCCCCTGGTCGAGGCGGGTGGGACGATCATCGTGAACGTCGACGCCTTCGACGAGCGCAACCTGACCAAGGCCGGCTACACCGAGAGCCCGCTCGCCGACGGGACCCTCAAGGGCTACACGGTCTACGAGGTGCCGATGACGTCGATGACGAAGGAGGCGGTCGCCCCGCTCGGCGTGAAGCCGAGGGACGCGGAGCGGTCGAAGAACTTCTTCGCCCTCGGCCTCGTGACGTGGATGTACACCCGGCCGGTCGAGCCGACCCTCGAGTGGATCGCGAAGCGCTTCGCGGCCAAGCCCCAGGTGGCCGACGCCAACACCGCCGCGTTCAAGGCCGGCCACGCCTTCGGCGAGACGGCCGAGCTGTTCGAGCACCGCTACTTCGTGAAGCCGGCCAAGCTGCTGCCGGGGACCTACACGAACATCACCGGCAACACCGCGCTCGCGTGGGGGATCGTGGCCGCCGGGCACCTGGCCAAGCTGCCGGTGTTCCTCGCCTCGTACCCGATCACCCCGGCGTCGGACATCCTCCACGAGCTGTCCAAGCACAAGAACTTCGGGGTCAGGACCCTCCAGGCCGAGGACGAGATCGCCGCCATCGGCGCCGCCCTCGGCGCCGCCTTCGGGGGCCATCTCGGGGCGACGACGACGAGCGGCCCGGGCATGGCGCTCAAGGCCGAGACGATGGGCCTCGCCGTCGGCCTCGAGCTCCCGCTGCTCGTCATCGACATCCAGCGGGGCGGGCCGTCCACCGGCCTGCCGACCAAGACCGAGGCGGCCGACCTGCTCATGGCCATGTACGGCCGGCACGCCGAGGCCCCGCTGCCGATCGTCGCCGCGCAGAGCCCGTCGCACTGCTTCGAGGTCGTGATCGAGGCGGCCCGGATCGCCCTCACCTACCGCACGCCCGTGATCGTGCTGTCCGACGGCTACCTGGCGAATGGCGCCGAGCCGTGGCGGCTGCCGGACCTCTCGTCCTTGCCGGAGATCAACGTCGAGTTCGCCACCGAGCCGAACCACGTGGACGACGACGGGACGGCGGAGTTCTGGCCGTACCTCCGCGACCCCGTCACCCTCGCCCGGCCGTGGGCGGTGCCCGGCACGCCGGGGCTCCAGCACCGCATCGGCGGGCTGGAGAAGGAGGACGGTCGCGGCAACATCTCCTACGACCCGGCCAACCACGAGCGGATGGTCCACCTCCGGGCCGCGAAGATCGCCGGCATCGCCCGCGACATCCCCCCGGTCGTCGTCGAGGGCGACGAGGACGCCGACCTCCTCGTGCTCGGCTGGGGCTCGACCTGGGGCGCCATCGGCGGCGCCGTCGACCGGGTCAGGGCGCGCGGCCGCCGGGTCGCCCGGGCCCACCTCGTCCACCTCAACCCGTTCCCGCAGAACCTGGGCGACGTCCTGCGCCGGTACCGCACCGTGCTCGTGCCCGAGATGAACATGGGGCAGCTGTCCCGTCTCGTGCGGGCCGAGTACCTCGTCGACGCCCGCGCCGTCACCAAGGTGCGCGGCCTACCGTTCACCGCCGGCGAGCTGGAACGGACGATCCTCGACACCCTCGACGCCAGCAACGGGAGCAGCGACCGATGACCGACGTGCCCACCACGACCCGCAAGGACTGGTCGAGCGACCAGGAGGTCCGCTGGTGCCCGGGGTGTGGGGACTACTCCATCCTCGCCGCCGTGCAGCTGCTCATGCCCGAGCTCGGCGTCCGCCGGGAGAACACCGTCTTCGTCTCGGGCATCGGCTGTGCCGCCCGGTTCCCGTACTACATGAACACCTACGGCCTGCACGGGATCCACGGCCGGGCGCCGGCCATCGCCACCGGCCTGGCCATGGCCCGGCCCGACCTCGACGTGTGGATCGTGACCGGCGACGGCGACGCACTCTCGATCGGCGGCAACCACCTCATCCACGCGCTGCGGCGCAACGTGAACCTCACGATCCTGATGTTCAACAACCAGATCTACGGGCTGACCAAGGGCCAGTACTCGCCGACGAGCGAGGTCGGCAAGGTGACGAAGTCGACGCCGTTCGGCTCGCTCGACACGCCGTTCAACCCGGTCAGCGTGGCGCTCGGCGCGGAGGCGACGTTCGTCGCCCGCACCCACGACATGGACCGCCAGCACATGCTCGACACGTTCCGCCGGGCGCATGCCCACCGGGGCGCGGCGTTCGTGGAGATCTACCAGAACTGCAACGTCTTCAACGACGGCGCCTTCACCCAGATCACCGGCAAGGAGCACCGGGCCGACAACCTTATCCCGCTCGAGCACGGGCAGCCCATCCGCTTCGGCGCCGAGCGCGAGAAGTGCATCGTCCTCGACGGCCAGGGGCGGGCCCGCATCGCGCAGGTGGCGGAGGTCGGCGAGGACGCCGTCCTCGTCCACGACGAGGCGCGCGAGGACCCGGGGCTGGCCTTCCTCCTGTCCCGCCTGTCGCACGGGCCGTTCGAGCCGACCCCGATCGGCGTGTTCCGGGCCGTCGAGCGCGCCGACTACGGCGACGCCGTGTCCCGTCAGCTCGCCGCCGCCCAGGAACAGCGCGGGCCGGGCGACCTGGCCCGGCTGCTGCGCTCCGGCGCGACCTGGGACGTCACCGCCTCCTGAGCCGACCGGCTGTCTGCGACCGACGGCCGGCGCCCGGCGGCTCCCGCCGTCAGGCGTCGGCGTCGGCGTCGAGGTTCATGAACACGAGCCCGGTGCGGGGCTTCGGCGCGAAGAACGTCGTCTTCGGCGGGAAGCGCTCGCCGGCCCGGGCGGCGTCGGCGATCCTCGGCACGGGCACCGGCCGCAGCAGCACGGCGGCCTGGGCGTCGCCGCTGCGCACGACCTTGGCGGCGGCGGTCGGCGAGTGGTGGTAGCGGACGACGTGGTCCGGCAGGGCGGCCAGCGCGCCGGCCAGCACCCCGCTGTCGACGTCGGCGCCGTGGCGGGGCCGCAGCAGCCAGGCACCCTCGGCGGTGAGCAGGCCGAGCCCGCCGAGGTCGGGGAGGCGGGCGGCCAGCCCGACCGGGTCGTCGCCCTCGCCACCGGCCAGCCGCGCGGCGTCGAACGACGCGGCCAGGGCGGCGACGAGGTCGAGGTCGTCGGGCAACCCGGACAGCAGGCGGTGGATCGGGTGGACGTCGAGCTCGTCCTCGGCCAGCTCGACCACGAACGCCATCAGCCGGTCCCACGGCCCCGGCCCCGCCCCCTCGGCGTGGCGCTCGTCCCGGTAGGCGAGGCTCGTCTCGTAGCGGTGATGGCCGTCGGCGATGACGAGCGGCGCCGACCCGACCAGCTCGGCGATGGTCGCCTCGGCCGCCGGGTCGTCGACGACCCACAGCTCGTGGCCCACGCCCTCCTCGTCGACCCAGCGGTCGACCGGCTCGGTCTCGGGCGCGCACCGCGCCGTCAGCCCGGCGGCGAGGGACAGCAGCCACACCGGTGACAGGTTCGCCCGGCACGTCCGCAGCATCGTCAGCCGGTCGCTGCGGGCCCGCTGGTGGGTCTGCTCGTGAGGGAGGATGCCGCCCTCGCCGGGCGCAACGAGGTCGAGCGCGCCGATGACCCCGGTCGTGTGGCGGGGCCGGCCCAGCTCGTCCTCGTAGGTCATGCGGTAGCCGTAGAAGGCGGGCGCCCGCTCGGTGCGCAGGACGCCGTCGCGCAGCCAGCCGTGGAAGAGGCGGCACGCCTTGGCGTAGCGGTCGACGCCGGGCTCGGCCAGCGGCAGGTCGATGCGCACGACGTTGTACGGGCTGCGGCCCGAGAGCCGGCTCCGCTCCTCGGCGTCGACGACGTCGTAGGGCGGGGCGGTCACGTCGGCCAGCCGCACGAGGGCCGGGTCGTACCGAACCCCGCTGAACGGCGCGAACCCCGGCACGGTCCGTGTCTAGCACCCGCCGCCCCGGTGCCAGGATGCGCCGGTGGCCTGGGTGCTCGACCTCGACGGCGTGGTGTGGCTCCTCGAGCAGGCCATCCCGGGCGCGCCGGACGCCGTCGCCGCCCTGCGGGCGGCAGGGGAGCGCGTCCTGTTCGTGACCAACAACTCGTCCCGGCCAGCCGCCGACGTCGCCGCCGCCCTCGTCGCCATCGGCGTGCCGGCGACCGGCGACGACGTCGTCACCTCCGCCGACGCCGCCGCCGCCCTCCTGGAGCCGGGCGAGCGGGCGCTGGTGCTCGGCGGCGCCGGCGTGCTCCTCGCCCTCCGCGAGCGGGGGGTGGCGACCGTCGTCGGCGAGCCGGATGGCCCGGTGGACGCGGTCGTCGTCGGGCTCACCCGCGAGCTCACCTACGACCGGCTGGCCGCCGCGGCGACGGCCGTCCGCAACGGCGCGCGCCTGGTCGCCACGAACGCCGACCCCACGCTGCCCACGCCGAACGGCCCGCTCCCGGGCGCCGGGTCGATCGTCGCCGCCGTCGCCACCGCCTCCGGCGCCGACCCCGTCGTCGCCGGCAAGCCCCACGACCCGATGGCGGTCGCCGTCCGCCGCCGCATCGGCCCCGGGCCCCACTGGCTGGCCGGTGACCGCCTCGACACCGACGGCCGCTTCGCCGCCGCCATGGGCGCCCGCTTCGCGCTCGTGCTCACCGGGGTGACGTCGGCCGACGACGTCCCGTACGACCCGGAGCCCGACCTCGTCGCGCCCGACTTCGCCGCCGCCGTCGACACCGTCCTCGGCGGCGGTGGCGGTCGCGGTCGCGTGGGCAGCGCTCAGTAGCGGCCCCAGCCCGGGTCCGGCGGCGCGTCCCACGGGCTCGGCCCGCCGCCGTACCGGTCGCGCCACATCACCTGCCTGGCCCGGTCGTTGCCCCGCACGAGCAGCGCGACGAGCACGCCGAAGACGAAGCCGGCGACGTGCGCGACCCAGGCGACCCCGCTCGACGACCCCGTGAAGAACTGGAGCACGAACCAGGCGGCCAGCAGCACGCCGGCGGGCACGTCCCGGATCAGCACGAAGAAGAAGATGATGAGCGTCCGCACCGGCGCCGCCGGGAACCACACGAGGTAGGCGCCCATCACCGCGGCGATGGCGCCCGACGCGCCGACCACCGGCACCGTGCTCGACGGCTGGACGAGCACGTGCCCGAGCGTCGCCACGATGCCGCCCAGGAGGTAGAAGCCGACGTAGCGGGCGTGGCCGAGGCGGTCCTCGATGTTGTTGCCGAAGACCCAGAGGAACAGCATGTTGCCGCCGAGGTGCAGCAGGTCGGCGTGGAGGAACATCGACACCACCATGGCGAGCCACACGTGCTTGCCGGGGAACAGCTCGGCGCTGCCGGGGTCGCCCGCGCCGCAGGCCGTGTCGTCGCCGAAGTTGACCGTCGCCTCGGCCTCGTCCAGGGTGAGCGGGTCGCCCTGGGTGATCTCGCACGGGATGGCGGCCGACTCGAGGTTGAAGCGGGACTCGGCGTCGATGCGGACCGGCTGGCCGCCCACCTCGATCTCGTCGAAACCGCTGTGCCCCTGCTGCAGGACGAAGTAGACGCCGACGCAGGCGATGATGAGCACGACGGTCACCACCGCGGGCCGCGACGTCGGGTTCCGATCCTTCAGCGGGATCACGCCGGCACCCTAGGCGGCGCCCGATCGGGGAACCTTCCCCGCTCGCGCGCCCGCCACTAGGGTGGCGCGATGGCCGACAACGACCTTCTTCGCCGCCTGCTCGACGCCGGTGTGAACTTCACCGCGCTGAACCGACGGCGGGCGGAGGCGATCGTCCGGGACCTCGTGCGAGCCGGCGAGCTCCAGCGGGACCAGGCCCAGCAGGCCGTGCAGGAGCTGATCGACCGGAGCCGCGAGAACAGCGAGCGGCTGTTCGAGCAGGTGCGCAAGGAGATCAGGGCGCAGGTCGGCAACCTCGGCGTCGCCACGAGGGAGGACCTCGCCCGGCTGGAGCGGCGCATCGAGGCGGTGGCGTCCGGCGGGGTCACCAGCCGTTCCCGGTCGGCCGCGGCGTCGGGCAACGCCGGCCGGTCGACCAGGTCGGGCGGCGCGGCCAAGGCGACGAAGGCCGGGGGGACGGCGAACGCGTCGAAGGCCGGCGGCGCGGGCAAGGCGGCGAGGTCCGGCGGGGCGGGGAGCGCGGCGAAGTCCGGTGGCGCGGCGAAGGCGACCAAGGCCGCCAAGGCGTCGGCGGAGAAGGCGACGAAGGCCACGAAGGCCACCAGGGCCGGGAAGTCGGTGCCGGCCAAGGCGTCGGGCACGACGGCGAAGAACGGCCGGGCGACCCGGGCCGGGAAGACGACGAAGGCCGGCCGGTCGACGAAGGCCGGCAAGGCGGCCAAGGCTCCACAGGCCGCACCCTCGGTCCCCGCCACGCCGGCGCCCGCGGCCCGGTCGAGGGCGAAGAAGTCGGCGGCGCCGCCCGGTACGGCCGCGCGCCAGCAGAGCGCGCGAGGCGCGAAGAAGGTGACCGGCGGGGGCGCGGCGGCGCCGGCCAAGCGGGGTCGGGCGACGAAGTCGGGGGACGGGGCGGGCAAGCGGGCGGCGCCGGCGAAGAAGTCGGCGGAGAAGGCGACGGGCGGGGGCCCGGCGACGGCGACCACGGGCGGGCGCGCGGCGGCGCCGGTGAAGCGGGGTCGGGCGACGAAGTCGGGGGACGGGGCGGGCAAGCGGGCGGCGCCGGCGAAGAAGGCGGCCGACAGGGCGACGGGCGGGAGCGCGGCGGCGGGCGGGGGCGCGGCGGCGCCGGGGAAGCGGGGTAGGGCGACGAAGTCGGGAGACGGGGCGGCCAAGCGGGCGGCGCCGGCGAAGAAGTCGGCGGACAGGGCGACGGGCGGAGGCGCCGTGCCGGCGAAGAAGGCGGCCGGTGGCCGGCGTCGGACGGTGGCCCGCAGCACCGGTGACGAGGCCCGCACGGCGCCCGCCGACGAGGTGACGAGCCAGGTCCCGGCCCCGGCCACGCAAGCGACCCAGTCCGGCGACGTGGCCGAGGTGGCGGCGGCGGTCGAGGCCGCGCTGGCCGACGCCGGTGGTCCGGCGCCGGCCGAGGCCGTCCCGACCGGGAGCGGCACCGCGCAGGAGCCCGGCCGGCCGGTCGACGTCGGCGAAGCGGCGTCCGGCGAGGCCACGGGCGCACCGGCCGGCGGCGAGGCCGGGTCGGGCACGGGCGGCGGCGGTGACCACGGCGACGCCGGCAGCGCCGGCGGGTCGGCCGGGGGCGGCGACACCCGGTCGGCGGACGGCGGCGACGTGGCAGCGGCGGGGGCCGGCGACCGGACCGGCGAC
>DASWMK010000045.1 GCA_036399815.1 Acidimicrobiales bacterium | reverse complement strand
CCTGCTGGCCCTGTCCCGGCGGCGGGGCCGCGCCGTGCTCGCCGCCGGCGCCGTCGGCGCGCTCGGGCTGGCCGCCGCCTACGTGCTCGTCCAGCAGCTCCGCTGGGAGTTCCCGAGCGACTTCGCCTGGCCGGCGCACTTCGACCGCGTCCACCTCGTCGCCTGGGCCGGCGTCCTCCTCCTCGCCGCCGACGCGCTGGTCGAGCGCCTCCGGGACGGCCCGCCCGGGCCCGGCCCCGGCTAGGCGGGGTCGGCCCAGCGCACCTCGTGGGCGGCGGCGTCGGAGCGCAGCCAGCGCACCAGCCGGTCGCCCTCGGCCTCCACCGCCCTGCGGTCGGCGGCCCGGACCGGCACCAGCGGGGTGAGGGTCAGCACCCCCCGGCCGCGGGTCGTGGCCGACCACGTGCCGGCCACCACGCCGTCGACGAGGAACGTGGCCGCCACGTCGCCGTTCTTGCCGACGATGGCCTTGCGGTGGTCGTCGCCCACCACCCGCTCCCGGCGGGCGTGGGCCAGCAGCACGCTGTCCCACTTCGGCAGGAAGCGCACGGGGGCCGGCGTGTCGGCCGGCGGCCGGGGCGCGTCGGCCAGGTCGAGCAGGGTGCGCCCGTCCTCGGAGCGGAAGCGCACGAGGTCGAGCCGGGCGAGGGCCGGCTTGTAGGCGGTGACGGCCCGGCCGCTCCACGAGGCGAGGTCGGCCGTGGTCGACGGCCCGTAGGCCCGCAGGTAGTCCTCGGCGACCCGGAGGAACGCGGCCTCGGGGGTGACGGCCGGGGCCGGCGGCGCCACCCGGTAGCGGCCGCCGCCGAACCACCCGTAGGCCGCGTCCTCGGCCAGGTTGCACAGATCGGTGGCCACCGACACGGCCGACATCGCCGCCGGCCGCTCCGTGGCCCAGGCGGGCGGGTCGAACGGCAGGAGCGAGAGGACGAGCTGGGCGATCTCCGGCCTCGTGTACGGCCGCTCCCGGACCGCGTCGACCACCCTGGCCCGGATGGCGTCGAGGTCGGCGCCGAGCTCCCGCAGCTGGCGGAAGTTGGTCTCGTAGTAGGTGGAGCCGGTGGCCAGCCGGAAGCACGGCAGGCGCTCGGTGGTGACGAGGTGGAGGGTGCCGCGGTTGACGGTCACCTTCACGACCAGGTCGGCGGCCAGCGCCGCCTCGAGGTGCTCGCGCTCGAAGCCGGCGAGGCGGGACCACAGCCCGATGTAGGGCGACGGCGAGTGCTGGGCCTGCATGCCGGCCAGCCGCTCGACCGCCTCGACGGGGCCGAGCGGGGCCCGCTCGAGCAGCAGCTGGCGGGCGAGGGTCCAGCGGTTGAGCTGGCGGTCGGTGACGGCGTCCATGGCGGGCGACGGAGACTACGGCGGCCCGGCCGGTGACGCGGCCCGCGGCGGGGAGGGCTCCCCCAGCACGTACGCCGACGATACGGTCATACTCGACACATGGCTCAGATCACCCGGCGCGGCTTCCTCGGCGGGGCGGCGATGCTGGCCGTCGGCCCCGCCCTCGGTCGCCGCCCGGTGGCCGGCGGGGTCGAGCGGCCCAACGTCGTGGTCGTCACCACCGACGACCAGGCCGTGGAGTCCATGCGGGTCATGCCGATCACCGCCGAGGTCGTCGGGGCCAGGGGCACCACGTTCACGACGAGCTACGCCACCACGCCGGTGTGCAGCCCGTCCCGGGCGACGATGCTCTCGGGCCAGTACGCCCACAACCACGGCGTGCTCGGCAACGGCCTCGCCTACCTGCACTTCGACCACACCAACGCCCTGCCCGTCTGGCTCCAGGCGGCCGGCTACGCCACCGCCCACGTCGGCAAGTACCTGAACGCCTACAACGACGCCACCGTCGTGCCCCCCGGGTGGGACCACTGGTTCGCCGTCGTCGCCCCGTCCAGCCTGCGCTACTACGGCTACGAGCTGTCCGACGACGGCGTCCAGCGCCGCGCCGGGTACGAGCCCGAGGACTACCAGACCGACGTCCTCGCCGCCCGGGCCGTCGACCTCGTCGGCCAGCTGGCCGCCGGCGGGCGGCCGTTCTTCCTCTGGTTCGCGCCGATCGCCCCGCACGGCGTCGACGGCGACGGGAACCCGCCGGTGCCGGCGCCCCGCCACATCGGGCGGTTCGCCGACGAGCCCCTGCCGACGCCGCCCTCCTTCGACGAGGCCGACGTCAGCGACAAGCCGGCCGACATCCGCCGCCGGCCCCGGCTCGGGCCGAACGGCGTGGCCGACATCACCATGCGGTACCGGGCCCGCCTCGAGTCCCTCCTCGCCGAGGACGAGGCCGTCGGGGCCATCGTCGACGCCCTCGACGGCGCCGGCGTCCTCGGGTCGACCGTGCTGCTCTACACGTCGGACAACGGGTTCTTCCACGGCGAGCACCGCATCCGCACCGGGAAGATCGAGCTGTACGAGCCGAGCGTCCGGGTGCCGCTGCTGGCGGCCGGGCCCGGCTTCGCCGCCGGCGCCACCGTGGACCGACCGGTGGCCAACGTGGACCTCGCCACGACGGTCGTCGCCATGACCGGCGCCACCCCCGGCCGCCTGCTCGACGGGGTCGACCTCCGGGAGTCGGCGTCGCCGCTCGCCGACCCCGACCGGCCCATCCTGCTCGAGACCGGCCCCCGCGACGACCCCGGCTGGTACTCGGCCGTGCGCACCCCCCGGTGGCTCTACGCCGAGCACGACACGGGCGAGCAGGAGCTGTACGACCTCGTCGCCGACGGCGACCAGATGGTGAGCCGCCACGACGACCCCCGCTACGCCGAGGTGCGCCACCGCCTCGCCAGGGCGCGCCGGCGGCTCGCCGCGTGCGCCGGACCCAGTTGCCGCAGTTGACCGAGCGAGGACGTGCCATGTCCAGCCGACCGCCCCTGCCGACCACCGAGCGACCCACCCGGAAGGCGGTGGGCCGTCGCGTCGCCTGCGCGGCGCTGCTCGCCGCCGTCGTCGCCACGGTCGGCACCGGCGCCCACCGGCCCGCCCCGGCCGCCGCGCAGGCGGCGGACGACCGGCCGAACGTCGTGCTCGTGCTCACCGACGACCAGACGCTCGAGAACCAGTGGGTGCTGCGCTACGTCAACCACGAGCTCGGCCGGCGGGGCACGACGTTCTCCGACGCCGTCGTCAGCTTCCCGCTCTGCTGCCCGTCGCGGGCGACGATGCTCACCGGCCAGTACGCCCACAACCACGGCGTGCTCGGCAACCACTGGCCCCGCGGCGGCTACCGGGCCCTCGACCACACCAACACGCTGGCCACCTGGCTCGACGAGGCCGGCTACTACACGGCCTTCGTCGGCAAGTACCTCAACGGCTACGGCGACCGGGACACGCCGGCCGTCGTCCCGCCCGGGTGGGACGACTGGTTCGCCAAGGTGGCGCCCGGCCACGTGTACTACGGCTACACCGTCCTCGACGACGACACGTTCCTGCACTTCCACGGCGACCCGGAGGACTACTCGACCGACGTGTACGCGGCCCACGCCGCCGAGGTGGTGCGCAGCCGGGCCGGGCAGGACGAGCCCTTCTTCCTCGAGGTCGCCCCGCTCGCGCCCCACGGGGCCGACGGCAACCAGTCGACCCCCGCGCCCCGCCACCTCGGGCGCTTCGAGGACGCCCCGGTCCCCCGCCCGCCGTCGTTCAACGAGGCCGACGTGTCCGACAAGCCGGCCGCCGTGGCCGACCGGCCGCTGCTCGACGAGGCCGCCGTCGCCGCCCTCGACGTGCGCTACCGGCGGCGGCTGGAGTCGCTGCTCGCCGTCGACGACCTCGTCCGCGGGCTGGTCGACGCCCTGGAGGAGATCGGCGAGTACGAGGACACGATCATCATCTTCACCTCGGACAACGGGTTCATGGAGGGCCAGCACCGCATCGCCCAGGGCAAGGTGCTGCCCTACGAGGAGTCCGTCCGGGTCCCGCTGCTCGTCGCCGGACCGGGGTTCCCGGCCGGCGTCGGCGTGCACGTCCCGGTGGCCAACGTCGACATCGCGCCGACGATCGTCGCCGCCGCCGAGGCCACCCCGGCCCGGGTGATGGACGGCGTGCCGCTCCAGTCCGTGGTCGCCGACCCGGCGGCCTACGAGGACCGGGCCATCCTGCTCGAGGCGTTCGGCGCCGCCCCCTACGCCGGCGTGCGCACGGCCGAGTGGACCTGGGTCGAGCACGCCACCGGCGAGACCGAGCTGTACCACCTCGGCCGCGACCCGTACCAGCTCGAGAACCGGGCCGCCGACCCCCGCCTGGCCACCGACCGGGAGTGGCTCCACGCCCTGCTCGAGCGGCTGCGCACGTGCGCCGGCCCGTCCTGCGAGGCCCGCTGACCGGCGCCCGCCGCTACTCGACCCCGGCGGCCAGCCGCTTCGGCGCCGCCATCCGGTAGGCCTCCACGACCAGCGCCCTGACCTCGCCCCAGTCCACGGCGCCCACGTCGAGGTACAGCCCGACCCATCCGTGGCGGGCGAGGTAGGGCGGGAGGAAGAAGCGCTCCGGCTCGGCGCCGGCCAGCGCCTCGTTCTCGCCCCGGGCGGCCCGGCAGTGCAGCGCCACCCGCCCGTCGCCGTGGTGGTCGACGAGGTGCCAGGCGAAGCGCCTGCCCCGCACCGAGTAGGAGGTGTGCTGGCGCTCGGCCGCCACCTCGACCTCGGGGAGGGCCCGGCAGATCGCCGTCAGGCGCTCGGCCGTCGGGTCGGGGCCGCCCACGGGGCCACCGTACCGCCGGGGGTCACGAGCAGGTCGCACACCAGCCGGGTGACGAGCGCGGCGCCGACCGGGGCGACCATGGCCGCCACCGGCACCCTGGTCGGGTCGCTGCCGGTCACGAGCACCGGCCCGGCGACGGCCACGGCCGCGGCCACCAGCCAGACGGTGCCGACGGCGGTGGCGAGCGGGCGCAGCGCGGCCGGCGACGGGGCCCGGCCGACGGTGCGGGCCACGGCCGAGGTGGCGACGAGGCCCCACACCCAGGTGGCGACGGCGGCCACCGGCAGGTGCTCGTGCTCGCTCCCGGACACCAGGTCGGGGGCGAAGACGCTGATCACCGCGACCGCCGCCCACACGGCCCCGACGGCCGTCAGCCCCGCGCTCGCCGCCCCCCACCGCTCGTCGCACCGCGTCGTCGTCATGGGGTCGACGGTACGGACGCCCGCCGCCCCCGTCCTCCCCCGCCGGTCGGGTTCGCCCCTCCCCCGGGCGGCGGAGGAAGGTGACGCGTCCGGGGTCGCGACTACAGCAATGAGTCGAACTGCATTACAAGCCCCTTTATGAAGTCGAGGCAATCTCCAACATGGCCGAGATGTACCTTCCGAAACTCTAGCGACGCGGCGTCCCAGTCTCCCTCGTGCGCGATCTGATTTCTGCGGTCATACTGCAATTGGAGCTGCGTCTTGATCCGATCTGGGCGTGACCCAAGCCCCATAGCCGACTTCAGCCAGACCTGCGCTGGATCCAGGCCGCTCGCTACCAGGAGTTCATCAACCCGCTCCGGGGCCACCAACGTACGGTATGAAAGGCGGTATCGAATAAGGCCGAGGCCATCGTCGCCCTGCAACTCCAGAGGCTTCACCCCGCCACCAAGGTATCTCGCTACACGGCCAGCTGTATCGCCATGAACGCAAAGCTCGAGCAGGCGTACCCCCTGCTCATGGACATACGTGTCCCATGCTGCTACCGCCAGCACTATGCACGATCGGACGAGCGCCGCAGCAACAGGCTCGTTGATGTCGTTTTTACTGGCGACCGAGCCAACCGCTCTCACCTGGTCCTCGAGTCTTTCAAAGACGCCAAACGCGGCAGACGAGGACATTACAGGCGTTGTGCCGCAGCGAGCGCTTCTATCTTCGTAGCCAGATCCGTGAAAATGGTTCGCAAGCTCGAGATCTGACGCATCGACCCGTCGAGCACAACTCCTACTTGCTGGAGCTGCGCGGGAGTCAGCTCGTACACCGGGACGCGATGCTCCTGCGACTTCGGGAGGAGGCTGTTGAACTCCTGCACCTGCGCCAGTACTCGGGTCTTGGGAATACCAGCTTCGCGATAGACGCTCGCCGGAAACGTCAGGCCTGCTTCGCGAAGCGCCGGAACGAACTCGTTCTCGAGCGCATCCGCGACCTTCTCGATCCACGCGCGGAAAGGCCCCGTAGGGGTGCCGTAAGGCTGGGCGGCCGTCGGCGCGCGGTATAGACGATACCGTTGGATGACTGCGCCGGCGAGCTTCAGTCGAGGGGCGGGAAATGGGTAGGCGGCTTCGGACAACACTTCATTGTTGCTCGCTGCTCGCGCCCACCGGGACCAGCGTGGCAACACGCGCGCCAACGACTGTAACGCCATCATGGAGAAATAGTCGGGCGCCGTTGGCACGAAGAGAAGGTCACTCACACTAACAATGTTCTGATTCAATGCACCGAGACTAGGGCTCATATCAACTATGACGAAGTCTGCCTCTAGGCTCTCGGCTGTCTCTGTCAAGAGGTAATGAACAGCACCGGGGAGATTACGAAGCGGAAGGAGTGAACCGCTTAGTTCCTGCGCCACGCTTAGCGTGACCTCGTACTCACCCAAGCGCAGGTGGCCAGGAAGTAGGAACAATCCCGAGCAGCCGTCGACTGCTAGACAGTCCACCGGCTCCATGATCCGCGGTTCGGACTCGAACGCTGGCTTCAGCGCGCCGTAGAGTGTTCTATCAAAATTCCTCGTCCAGAAGCCCTCGCTCGCCTCCTGGCTTTCTGAGAAGCCCTCACTTTCCTCGTCGAATTCCTCTTGCGAGATGTCCTCTGGAGGCCACTCTGCGTTCAGACCGAGAATGACGCCGGTGAGGTTGCACTGTGGATCGGCATCGACCAAGATGACTCGCTGCCCTCTCTTTGCAAGCATCCAGGCCAGATTAAACGCCGTCGTGGTTTTTGATACTCCACCCTTGTGGTTGAAAATTGATATCAACGTCGCCGCCACATAACCCTCCGCGTCGATTGGATCGCCTTACCCTAGCGTCGGTGCAGTTACGTCGCGATTCGACCAGCCGATGCATAAGTGAGCACGGCGAGGAATGTCCTGATAGCCGCGACGAGGAGGCGGGTTGCCCCGGGCGGCGGAGCTACTCGTCGGCCGACGGTGACCAGCGGGCGCCCCGGCCCCGCTTGCGCTGGCCGGTGCGGCGCTTGGCCTCGAGGCGGCGCTCCCTGGCCCCGGCCGACGGCGCCGTCGGGCGGCGGGGCGGCGGGTCGCGGCGCAGGGCGTCGGCCAGGCGGGAGCGGAGGCGGTTGAGCGCCAGCTCCCGGTTGCGCAGCTGGGAGCGCTCGTCGTCGGCCACCACCCGCACCTCCTCGCCCAGCCGCTCGAGCAGGCGGGCCCGCTGGCGGGGGCCGAGCGAGGGCGAGCCGGCGACGTCGAAGCGCACCTCGGCGCGGGTGTTCGAGCGGTTGGCGTGCTGCCCGCCGGGGCCGCCGCTCGGGCCGAACCGCCAGGTCAGCTCGGCCAGCGGGATGCGCAGCGAGCCGTTGACCCGGAGGCCCGCCGCGCCGCCCGACGTTTCCCGTTCGTCACCAGGGGTAGCCAGGTTCGGACGCTTCCACTCGGAGAAGGGAGACCACGATGTACATCGGAGGCGGTGTCCTACTGCTCATCCTGATCATCCTGCTCCTCCTCCTGATCTTCTAGGAGCGAGCGCGCCGTTCGGCGCGCCGAGGAGCCGGCTCCGACTCCCGGCTCGGCGCCGTGACGCCGGCCGGGGGGAGGACGGCCGACAGGGCGGCCAGGGCGACTTCGACCTGGCCGTCGTCGGGCTCCCGGGTCGTGAGGGCCTGGAGGGCGAGCCCGGGGGCCATCAGCACCCAGACGACCGGCCAGCGCTCCGCGCCCCTGGCCGCGGCGCGCAGCAGTTCGTAGGCCAGCCCGGCCACCACCGGCACGGCCACCAGCCGCGAGGCGAACAGCACGCCCCACCCCGGTGCGCCGGCCAGCGAGTGCACCACCACGGCGACGACGACCACGAGCAGCAGGAACGTCGTGCCGCACCGCAGGTGCCGGGTGCCGAAGGCCCTGGCCGCCTCCGGCGTGAGCGGCGCCCCGGCCTCGTAGGTGGCCACCGCCCGGTGCTCCGCGCCGTGGTAGGCGAACAGCCGCCGCACGTCCGCCCGCCGCCCGATGGCGACGAGGTAGGTCAGCAGGATGGCGAGGCGGACGGCGCCCTCGACGGCGGTGACCACCAGCCCGTGCGACCCGCCGGCGAGGCGGCCGAGCGCGGCGGGGAAGATCACGAACCCGGTGAGGACCACGCCGAGGGCGAGGGCCACCGTCCTCGCCAGCGACGGCAGGGTGACGGGCTGGCCGGCGTCGGCCGAGGCCCGCTCGACCGACCACGTCAGCCCGCGCACGCCGATCGTGAACGACTCGGCGAGCGCGGCGACCCCGCGCACGACCGGCACCCGTTCGAAGCGCCCGCACCACGGCGGCACGTCCTCCACGCGGGTCTCCACCCGGCCGTCGGCCCGGCGGACGGCGACTGCCCAGCGGTCCTCGCCCCGCATCATCACGCCCTCGCAGACGGCCTGGCCGCCGACGGGGCGGCTCGCCACCCGCGCGCCGGGCGCGACCAGGCCGGTCGACTCGCGTCCCACTCGACTTCCCTCCCTTGCCGCCCGCGATCGTAGAAGACCGGCGCGGCCGGGACGAACCGGCCGGGCGCCTCAAGTCGACGTCGGCACCGGTCGATGGTGCCTGAGGCACGGGCGAGGGAGGACCACGATTTCCGACGGTCGGCGAAACGGGGCGAGCGGGCGACCGGGCCGGCGGGAGCGCGAGGTCCCCCGGTCGGGCAGCCGCGTCGTCCGCGACCTCATCGCCGCCCTGGCCGTCTGCATCGTCGCCACCGGCCTGGCCGCCCGCCTCCACCTCGTCGACCGGCTCCGGCGCTGGACGGGCGTCGACGGCGCCAACCTGGACGCCCTCCTCACCCTCGTCGTCACCGTCCCCCTGGCGGCCACGCTGTTCTCGGTGCGCCGGTGGCGGGACGCGGCCAGGGTCGAGCGGACCCTCGCCCGCATGTCGCTCCACGACCCGCTCACCGGCCTGCCCAACCGACTGTTCCTGCGGGAGTGGCTGGGGTCGACGAGGACCAAGACCACGAGGGGCGGCGGCCGCACGGCGCTGCTGTTCTGCGACCTCGACAAGTTCAAGCTGGTCAACGACACCCACGGCCACGAGGTCGGCGACCAGCTCATGGTGTCGGTGGCCGCCCGCCTGCGGGCCCTGCTGCGGCCGGGCGACCGGGTCGTCCGCTACGGCGGCGACGAGTTCGTCATCGTCTGCACCGACCTGGCCAGCCCGTCCACCGCCGAGCGCCTGGCCCGCCAGGTCATCACCGCCCTCGAGGAGCCGTTCGTGCTCGGCCAGGACCGGCTGACGATCAGCGTCAGCGTCGGGGTGGCGGTGGCCGACACGGCCGACCCCGACGCCGAGGAGCTGCTGCGCTCGGCCGACGTCGCCATGTACCAGGCCAAGGCGGCCGGCGCCGGCACCTTCGCCATGTTCGACACGACCATGGAGCACCGCCTCACCCGGGTGAACGCCGAGACCCGGCTGCGGTCGGCCATCGAGCGGGACGAGTTCCGGGTCCACTACCAGCCCGTCGTCAGCGTGGAGACCGGGCGGATGGTCGGCGTCGAGGCCCTCCTGCGCTGGGAGGACCCCCTGCGGGGCCTGGTCTCGCCGGCCGACTTCATGCCCCAGCTGGAAGACACCGGCCTGATCGTCCCGGTCGGCGGCTGGGTGCTGTCCGAGGCCTGCCGCCAGGCGAGGGCGTGGGCCGACGCCTCGGTCGACGGCGAGCTGCTGCGGGTAACCGTCAACGTGTCGGCCCGCCAGCTGGCCCAGCACGACTTCGGCGAGCTGGTGGCCGCCGCGCTCGTCGAGTCGGGGGTCGACCACGGCCAGCTGTCCCTCGAGGTGACCGAGAGCGCGGTCATGCACGACGCCGCGGCGGCCTGGGCCATCCTCCGGCGGGCCAAGTCGCTCGGCGTCGGTATCGCCCTCGACGACTTCGGGACGGGCTACTCGTCGCTCAGCTACATCCGCCGGTTCTCGGCTGACATGATCAAGATCGACCGCTCGTTCGTGCAGGGCCTCGGCGACCACGCCGAGGACGCGGCGATCGTCGCCGCCGTCATCAACATGGCGAAGGCGCTCGGGATGACGACGGTGGCCGAGGGGGTCGAGACGGCCGCCCAGCTCGTCGTCCTCCAGGAGCTCGGCTGCGACCTGGCCCAGGGCTTCCTGTTCTCGCCGGCCCGCCCGCCCGACGTGATCGACCGCCTGCTGCGGGGCGCCCCCGCCGCGCTCGGCCCCACCCGGCCGGAGCCGGCGTCCGACCCGGCGGGCCAGCCGGCCGCCGACCCGAACCCGCTCCTCGCCCGCCTCCCCCACTTCACCGAGAGCCGGCCGGCCCCCGCCCGCTGACCCCGGCCTACCCTGGGCCCGACGCCGGGCGCCGGGGGGTCGGGGCCGTGGACCACGTGATCACGGGGTGGGACCGTGAGTGGTCGGCCGGTGCCGCCGCGCCTGGGACCTCGGCTCGGCCACGAGGGCCGACCTGGAGCCGGTGGCGCCGGCGGGGCCACCGGTCGAGGCGGCCATCCGGGAGGCGCTGGCGGTCTACTACTACCCGGCCATGTGGGACTGGCCGCCGGCGGTGGTCCGGCCGCTGGTGCTGACGGGCTTCCGGGACGCGCTCGCCCGGGCCGCGGGCGTCGGGCCCGGGCCAAGGTGGGACGAGGCGGCGGCGCTCGGCGAGGCCGTGCTCGGGCACTACTTCGAGTGGGCCCCGCTGGTCGACCGGTTCGCGCCGGTGCTGGTCGGGACCGAGTACCTCGCCGACGTGCCCGACCCGGCCGACCCGGCGGCGTCCCTGGCCGCCGGCGGCCGGGCCGTCCGCTACCGCGGTCGCATCGACGCCTTCGTGGTCGACGAGGCCAACCGGTACTGGCTCCTCCGCCACCGGCTCGTGGACGGCGCCTGGCCCGACCCGGCCGTGCTGGCCCTCGACGACGCGGCCGTCGCCGAGTGCTGGGCGTGGGAGCGGTTCGCGCTGGCGTCGGTGGCCGGCGTGCTGGTGAACGAGCTGCTGGCCGCCGTGCCGGCACCCGCCGAGCGGACGGCGTCCCGGCTGTCCGAGCGGCGTCGCCGGGACCTCGACCGCAAGCGGGGGACGGTCGCCCAGCACCGCCACCGGGCCCGCCCCGCCGCCGCCCGGCCGCCGGTGCCCGAGGAGTGGGCGACGTCGACGGGGTTCTTCCGGCGGACCGAGGTGCCGCTGTCCCGGGCCCGCGTCGACGACGTCGCCCGCCGCATCGCCGCCGACGCCGCGGCCATGACCGCCGCCGGCCCGGACCCCGACCCCCGGCCGGTGCCCGACAACTGCGGGCGCTGCCCCTACCGGGCGCCGTGCCTGGCGATGAGCGAGGGGGCCGACGCGGCGCCGCTGCTCGCCGCCGGGTTCCGCCGCCGCCCCCGCCGCGACGACGTCGTCCGCATCGGCGGGCTCTTCGGGCTCAACCCCAACCAGGTCAGGGTGGCCGACCACCAGCCCCGCCGGGCGCCGTCCTAGGAGGCGCCGGCCGGAGCCGAGCGGGCGACGAGGGCGTCGAGCCGGCCGGACGGGTCCTCGAGGAGGGGCCGGACGGCGACGATCGACGGCCGCCGGGGCGGCTCGCTGAAGCCGAACCCGGTCGGCGGCGACAGCCGGGCCATGGCACCCAGGTCGGCGCCGCCCAGCCGGGCGGCCGCCCGCACGAGCGGCCGGTACACGTCGGCCCGGTACCACTCCCGCACGCCGGTCGGGCTGACGCCGTAGGCCCGCACGCCCATCGCCAGGCGGGCCACCGGCCCCTCGACCCACCTCGTGAACCAGGGCGGCCGGGGGAACGGGATGCGCCACCCGGGCCCGGCCTCCAGGTCGACCTCGAGGTCCCCGGCCCGGACCACCACCTGGCGCTCGCCGCCGTCGGCCTCCACGGGCACGACCTCGACCCGGTCGAAGCGGTACACGGCGCCGATGAAGGCGCCGGCCTCGGGCGACGGGGCCAGCAGCACCCGCTCCCCGCCCGGCCGCGCCCACATCACGTCGGTCATCGGCCCGATCGGCGTGCGCTCCCAGTGGCCGACGACGACCCGGTGGCCGGAGGAGAACCCGCTGCTGGCGATCACGCCTCGCAGCTCGTGCCTCACGCCGGCACTCCGGCGGCCACGTCGACGGCCCGGCCGCCGGCGGCCGCCGACCGGTAGGCGGCGTCGGCCACCACGTGGGCCCGGAGGGCGACGGCCGCGTCGGGGAACGCCGGCCCGCCCTCGGCGACGGCCCGCACGAAGGCGCCGTCCGGGTTGCCGGTGGCGACCCCCCGCCCGGCGAGGGCGGCGACGAGCGCCTCGCCCTCGACCGACCCGCTCCCCTCCCCCTGGCGCGTCCACCGCACCGGCCCCCACCAGTCGCCCTCCAGCGCGTACCAGGCCCGCTCGCAGAGCACCTCCACGCGGCGGAGGCTCGGCCGGTCGAGCACGTCGTGCCACACCGAGGCGAGCGAGGCCGTCGCCCCGGAGGCGAAGCGGAGGGTGGCGACGGCGACATCCTCGATGCCGGGGATGCCGTGGTACGCCGCCGTCTCGGCGGCCACCCTGGCCACCGGCCCGCACAGCCACTCCAGCACGTCGAGGTCGTGGATCGAGTGCTCGAGCAGGGTGCCGGCGCCGGCCCTGGCCGCGTCGCCCCGCCACGTCGACCCGTAGTGGCCCTGCACGGGCAGGTACTGGTCGTCCCGGAAGACCACGGCCATCACCCGCCCGCTCGCCGGGTCGCCCACGAGGGACCGCAGCAGGTTGAACGCCGGCGAGTGGCGGAGGACGAGGCCGACCTGGTTGGTGACCCCGGCGGCGCCGACGGCCCGCGCCACCTCGACCGCCCCGGCCAGGTCGGTGGCCAGCGGCTTCTCGCAGAACACGGCGAGGCCCCGCTCGGCCGCGGCCCGCACCAGCCGCACGTGCTCGGAGGTCCAGGTGCAGACGTAGACGGCGTCGCAGCCGTCGAGCACCTGCTCCTCGCCGTCGCACACGGTCGCCCCGCTGGCGGCGGCGAACGCCTCGGCCCGCCGCCGGTCCGGGTCGTGCACGCCGGCCCAGGCGACGTCCTCCCCCGACCGCCGCAGGGACTTCGAGTGGTAGGTGGCGATGAGGCCGGCGCCGAGGAACCCGACCCTGACGGTCATGCGCTCGCGCCGGCCATGGCCGGATCGTAGGCCGGTCAGTCGCCGAGGCTCTCGGCCAGCCAGGTGGTGATCAGCGAGGCGGCGGCCGCCCCCCAGCCGTCGCCCGGGTGGACGCGGAGGCCGTGGTCGGCGGTCGGCAGGACGACGAGGGTGGCGCGGTCGTTGCCGCCCCGGCGGAGGGCGTCGTCGAAGGCGGCCAGGCTGGCGACGACGGGGACGAGCAGGTCGCGCCCGCCCCAGACGGCGAGCAGCGGGCAGCGAACCCGCTCCAGCACGGGGACCGGGTCGTGGGCGAGGATGCCGGCGAGGAAGGCGAGCTCCTCGGCGGTCTCGTCGCCGAGCGCCGGCCACCAGGCCCGGTCCCGGACGTCCGCCTCGGCGGCGAGCACGGCGGCGGGCGGGTCGCCCCGCACGAGGGCGGCGACGCGGGCGTCGTACACGGCCACGGCCTCGGCCACCTCGTCGGGCGGGAGCCCGCCATCCGCCAGCTGGTGGGCGATCCGGTAGCGCTCCTGGACGGCGACGGTCACCCCGGGGCCGGAGACGGCGACGACGGCGGCCAGCCCGTCGGACCGGGACGCGGCGAGGGGCGCCACCCAGCCGCCCTGGCTCCCGCCCAGCGCGGCGACCGGGCGGCCGGCGACGGCCGGGTGGTCGCGGACGGCGGCCGCCGCCGCGAGCACCTCGGTGGCCCGGTCGTCGAGGGTCTGGTCCCGCCAGTCGCCCTCGGACGCGCCGCACCCGGGCTTGTCCCAGGCCAGGGTGGCGAGCCCGGCGGCGGCGAGGCGGTCGGGCCAGTCCCCCCAGGCCGACCTGGTCGACGGGCCGGACCCCTCGACCCCGAGCACGACGGGGAACGGGCCGGGGCCGGCGGGCACCGTGAGGGTGCCCGCCAGCCGCCGGCCCCGGTCCTCGAACGTGAACCCCGCGTCAGCGGGCAGGCAGGCCCTCCGAGGCCAGCCGGTCCTTGGCCTCGCGCAGCTGGCGGCGGAGGTCGCCGTCGTCGTCGCCGAGGTCGAGGATCCAGCGGTCGAGGGCGTCGACGGCGAGCTTCACCGGCGGGTCGCCGGGGGCGACGGCGTGGCCGACGGCACCGTCGCCGCTGGTGACGGCGGCGGTCGCGGCCATGGCCGGGGCGCCCTCGGCCATCCCGCCGGCCTTGCGCTTCGAGAAGGCGATGGCGGCCAGCAGGATCACGAGGGCGACGCCGGCGATGGCGAAGCGGGCGCCGTCGTCGTCCTGGAGGTTGATGACGGCCGGCAGGATCAGCAGCGACACCAGGTTCATGACCTTGATCAGCGGGTTCAGCGCCGGGCCGGCGGTGTCCTTGAACGGGTCGCCGACCGTGTCGCCGATGACGGCCGCCTTGTGGGCCTCGGAGCCCTTGCCGCCCTCGTGCCCGTCCTCGATGTACTTCTTGGCGTTGTCCCAGGCGCCGCCCGAATTCGACAGGAAGTTGGCCATGAGCTGGCCGGTGAGGATGACGGCGGCCAGGAAGGCGCCGAGGGCCAGGTAGTTGATGCCGAACCCGATGATCACCGGGGTGAGGACGGCGAGCAGGGCCGGCGTGGCCAGCTCCCGCAGGGAGGCGGCCGTGCAGATGTCGATGACCGGCCCGTAGTCCGGCCGCTTCTCGCCGCTCATGATCTTGCCGTCGGCGAACTGGCGGCGCACCTCCTGCACGACCGTGCCGGCCGTGCGGCCGACGGCCCGGATGGCGAGGGCGCTGAACAGGAACGCCACCGACCCGCCGATCAGGAGGCCGATGAACGTCTTCGGGTCGGCCACGTTGATCTGGGTGGCGATGTCCCGGAACAGGGCCGTGCCGGTGAGGCCGAGGTCGAGCTCGGAGCCGATCGTCTCGATGAAGCTGGCGAACAGGGCGACGGCGGCGATGACGGCCGAGCCGATGGCGAAGCCCTTGGTGACGGCCTTGGTCGTGTTCCCGACGGCGTCCAGGCTGACCATGATCCGCTGGGGCTCGCCGGTGAACTCGCCCGACATCTCGGCGATGCCGGCGGCGTTGTCGGCCACGGGGCCGAACGTGTCCTCGGAGACGACCACGCCGGTGGTGGCCAGCATGCCCATGCCGGTGAGGGCGACCAGGTAGAGCGAGAACTGGAGGTCGCCGCCGCCGAGGGCGATGGCGGTGCCGAGGGCGCCGGCGATGGCGACGATGGCCCACACCGAGGACTCGAGGCCGGAGCTGATGCCCGACAGGACGGTGGTGGCCGGGCCGGTGCGGGCGGCCTCGGCGATCTCCCGGACGGGCGCCGTCTCGGTCGAGGTGAAGTACTCGGTCAGCCGGCTGACCACCTGGGCCAGCACGAGGCCGGTGACGACGGCGGCGAACACCCGCCAGCCGACGTTGCTGATCTCGCCCTCGTCGTTGCCGACGTAGAGCAGCGCCACGAGGCCGGTGCCGATGACGGTGAGGATGCCGGCGGTGAGGAACCCCCGGTTGATGGGGGCCATGGCCGAGCGGTCGTTGTCGGTGGCCCGCACGGCGAACACCCCGACGATCGAGGCCAGCACGCCGACGGCCCTCGCGACGAGCGGGAAGATCAGGCCGAGGGCCCACTTCTTCGGGTCGTCGGGATAGATCGACTGGAAGGCGGCGACGCCGAGGATGATCGAGGCGACGAGGGTGACCTCGTAGCTCTCGAACAGGTCGGCGGCCATGCCGGCGCAGTCGCCGACGTTGTCGCCCACGTTGTCGGCGATCGTCGCCGGGTTGCGGGGGTCGTCCTCGGGGATGCCGGCCTCGACCTTGCCGACGAGGTCGGCGCCGACGTCGGCCGCCTTGGTGAAGATGCCGCCGCCGACCCGGAGGAACAGGGCCAGCAGCGAGCCGCCGAACCCGAACCCGACCAGGATGGCCGAGCTCGTGTTCTGGAAGATCATGATGATGATCGTGGCGCCGAACAGGCCGAGGCCGACGGTGAACATGCCGGCCACGCCGCCGGTGCGGAACGCCACCTTGAGGGCGGCGGGCAGCGAGCCGGAGCGGGCCGCGGCCGCGGTGCGGACGTTGCCGCGGACGGCGAGGCCCATGCCGATGAAGCCGGTCAGGCCGGACATGAGGCAGCCGGCGAGGAACGCCAGGGTCCGGAAGATGCCGGACTCGGCGAAGCTGAGGGCCGTGTCGCCGCTCTCCTCGTTGACCACCTTGGTGGCCGTGAAGAACACGACGATGGCGAGGGGCACGAGGATGACGGCGATGGTCTTGAACTGGCGCCGGAGGTAGGCGAGGGCCCCCTCCTGGATGGCGGCCGCGATCTCGACCATCTTCGGGGTGCCGGTCTCGGCGGCGAGCACGCCGCGCATGAGCGCGAAGCCGACGGCGACCGCGAGCAGCGCCGTCAGGGCCGAGAAGACCAGCCAGAACCACTCGGCGCCGCCGAGCTCGAAGACCTGGTAGCCGCCTTCAGCACCGAAGAGGCTCGTCATGGGTCGAAGGGTCTCCTTGAGCGTTTTCGATGGACGTGTAAGTCTGCTTTCGACGGCTCGAAAACGTCAAGTTCACGGCCGCCGTCGCAGGAGGTTGCTTCCCCCCGTGGACGCCGCCATGCAGGCCCACTACCAGGACGGCGCCGAGGAGGCCGACCGGCTGGCCGGGTGGTCGCTCGAGCGGTTGCGGACCGAGGAGCTGCTGGCCCGGTGGCTGCCGGCGCCGCCGTCCTCGGTCCTCGACGCCGGCGGCGGGCCCGGCCGCTACGCCGCCTGGCTGGCCGGCCTCGGCCACCGGGTCACCCTGCTCGACCCCGTCCCCGTCCACGTCGAGGCGGCCGCCGCCCGGCCGGAGCCGATCGGGGTGGAGCGGGCCGACGCCGTCGCCCTCCCCCACCCGGCCGCCGCCTTCGACGCCGTCCTCCTCCTCGGCCCGCTCTACCACCTGGTCGAGCCGGCCGACCGGGCGGCGGCGCTGGCCGAGGCGGCCAGGGTGGTGCGGCCAGGCGGGGTGGTGGTCGCCGCCCGGCATCTGCCGGTTCGCCGCCCTGCTCGACGGGTTCGTCAACCGGTTCCACCTCGACGAGCGCTTCCGGGCCATCGCCGCGGCGACGACCGCCACCGGCCGGCACCACAACCCCGACGGCCGGCCCGAGTGGTTCACGACCGCCTACTTCCACCGGCCGGCCGAGTTGGGCGACGAGCTGCGGGCCGCCGGGCTGGCCGGCGTGGAGGTGCTCGGCGTCGAGGGGCCGGCGTGGGTGTTCGGCGACCGGGGCCGCGAGCCGGACGACGAGCGCTGGCGGGACGCGGCCCTGTGGGCGGCGCGGGCGGTCGAGGCCGAGCCCGAGGCCGTCGCCCTGTCCGCCCACCTGCTCGCCGTAGGTTGGCGCCGGTGATCTTCACCGAGGAGCACGAGGCCTTCCGGCGGTCGGTGCGGGGGCTGCTGGCGAGGGAGGTCGCGCCCCACGTCGACGAGTGGGAGGAGGCCGGGTCGTTCCCGGCCCACGAGCTGTTCCCCGTGCTCGGCCGGGCCGGCCTGCTCGGCCTCGAGTACGACCCGGCCTACGGCGGCCAGGGCGCCGACCACTCCTACACGGTGGTGCTCGGCGAGGAGCTGGGCCGCATCGGGTGCGGCGGCGTGCCCATGTCCGTCACCGTGCAGACCGACATGGCCACGCCGGCGCTGCACCGGTTCGGCACCCACGAGCTGAAGGAGCGGTACCTGGCGCCGGCCATCCGGGGCGAGATGGTGACCTCGATCGCCGTCACCGAGCCCGACGCCGGGTCCGACGTCGCCGCCATCCGCACCCGGGCCGTGCGGGACGGCGACGAGTGGGTGATCAACGGGACGAAGCTCTACATCACCAACGGCACCCAGGCCGACTGGCTGTGCCTGCTGGCGCGGACCTCGGACGAGGGCGGCCACCGGGGGATGACGCAGATCGTCGTCCCGACCGACGTGCCGGGGTTCTCGGTCAGCCGCAAGCTGCGCAAGCTCGGCAACTGGTCGTCGGACACGGCCGAGCTGTCCTTCGTGGACGTGCGGGTGCCGGTGGCCAACACGATCGGCGAGGTCGGCCGGGGCTTCCAGCAGCAGATGCAGCAGTTCCAGAACGAGCGCCTGATCGCCGTGTACACCGCCGTCGGGGGGATGACGATGGCGCTCGACCGCACCGTCGAGCACCTGCGGGAGCGGCGGACGTTCGGCCGGCCGCTGATCGACAACCAGCACGTGCAGTTCACGATGGCCGAGCTGCGGGCCGAGCTCGACCTGCTGCGCCACTACGCCTACGCCGGCGCCGCCGCCTACGTGCGGGGCGAGGACGCCACCCGGTTCGCCACGGTCGCCAAGCTGAAGGCCGGGCGGCTGCAGCGGCGGGTGGCCGACACGTGCCTCCAGCTCCACGGCGGGCTCGGGTACATGGAGGAGACGTGGACGTCCCGGTACTTCCGGGACGCCCGCCTGCTCTCGATCGGCGGCGGGTCCGATGAGGTCATGCTCCGCATCCTCGCCCGCATGGACGGCCTCGGTGCCGGCTGACCGCCTGGGCTCGCCGAGCGACCCGGCCGCACCCGGCCCGCCCCCACCGCCACACGACGACCGCCCGAACGCGGCACCCGCCCCACCGCCACACGACGGCGTCCCGCCCGCCGCAACCGGACCGCGGGCGCGGCCGGTCCAGGACGACGACGGCCCGCCCGCCCCAACCGCGTCGGCGCCACCGGCGCACCACGACGGCCCGCCCGCCGCAACTGGCCCGCCCCCACCGGCGCAGGACGGCGGCGCGCCCGCTCCGGCCGGACGGCCGGCGTCGGTGGCGGACGGGGTGGCGGCGGACGGGAGCCCGGTCGAGGTCTACCGGCGGCTGCGGGGCGACCGGGAGGCGGCGATCGTGTCCGCTGCGGCGGGGCCGGGGGCGGAGATCCTCGAGCTCGGGTGCGGGGCCGGCCGGGTCACCCACCCCCTGGTCGCCCTCGGCCACCGGGTGACGGCGGTGGACGAGTCGCCCGAGATGCTGGCCGGCGTGCGGGGCGCGGCGACCGTGCTGGCCGACGCCGGCGAGCTCGACCTCGGCCGCCGCTTCGACGCCGTCGTCCTCGCCAGCCACCTCGTCAACAGCGTCGACGACGCCCTGCGCCACCGCCTGCTCGCCGCCTGCGCCCGCCACGTGGCGCCGGGCGGCGTCGTGGTCGTCGAGCGCCACCCGCCCGGCTGGGTGCGCTCGGCG
>DASWMK010000044.1 GCA_036399815.1 Acidimicrobiales bacterium | reverse complement strand
GGCGCTGCCGCTCCTCGACGGGCTGTCGGCGGGGGCGCACCGGGCGGCGGTCGACGCCGGGCGGCGGTCGCTGCTGGCGAGGGGGCTGCTCGCCGCGGACGGCACGCCGGCGCCGCCGCTGCGGGCCGTCGTCGCCCTCCGCCGCTCGCCGGACGCCCGCCTGGTGGCCGACCGGGGCGACGCCGTCGTGTGGTGCCACGTCGCCCCGACCCGCCCGGCCGTGCTGGAGGAGCGCCCGGGCCCCGACGGCGTGCACCGCTTCACCCTGCGCTGGCCCGAGCGGGCGGCCGCCGCCCTCGCCCGCTTCGCCGCTCCGAGGGACCGCCCGCACCCCCACATCCACCCGCCGCCCGGCACCGACGCCGGGCGGGCGCTCGCCACGGCGACGGCCGTCACGCGGGTTGGCGCCGCCAGACCGGGGCCGGTGAGCGCCGCCATCACGGTCGCCGACGGGCCGCTCGGGACGTGGGTGGTCGTCGCCGGGACGACGCCGCGCACGCCCATCCCGTCGACGGCGTGGCGCTGGTGGAGCTGTTCGGGCTGCTGCTGGCGCTGCCCTACATCGACTCGGGCGCGGTGACGCCGAGCAGGCCGAGCCCGACGACGAGGCCCAGCCGGGCCGCCTCCACCAGCCAGAGCCGGGCCGACGTCAGCTCCGGCGGCACGCCCTCGCCCATCACGTAGCAGTCGTGGTAGAAGCCGTGGAACCGCCCCGCCAGCTCCCGCACCCACGTCGTCACCTTGTGGGGCGCCCGCTCGACGCAGGCGGCGAGGACGACGTCGCCGAACTCCGACAGCGACCGCAGCACGTCGAGCTCGCGCTCGTGGACGAGCAGGCCGAGGTCGGTCGCCTCGAGCGGCGGGCGCTCGACCCCCCGCTCGGCCGCCACCCTGGCGATCGAGGCGATCCGGGCGTGCGCGTACTGCACGTAGTAGACGGGGTTCTCCATCGTCGTCGACCGGACGACGTCGAGGTCGAGGGTGGTCGCCTGGTCCACCGACGACATGAGCGACAGGAAGCGGACGGCGCCGGGGCCGACGTCGTCGACCAGCTCGGACAGGGGCACGGCGTTGCCGGCCCGCTTGGACATGCGCCCCTGGGCGAGCGAGATGAGCTGCCCGAGCTTGATCTCGAGCCGGCCTCGCTCCACGCCGAGCGCCTCGACCCCGGCGAGCAGGCTGGCCACCTGGCCGTGGTGGTCGGCGCCCCAGACGTTGATGACCCGGTCGAAGCCCCGGACGATGAACTTGTCGCGGTGGTAGGCGAGGTCGCCGGCGAGGTAGGTGAAGTCGCCGTTCGACTTCACGAGCACCCGCTGCTGCCTCGGGTCGCCGAACTCGCCGGTGCGGAGCCACACGGCCCCGCCCTCCTCGAACACGAGGCCCCGCTCGCGCAGCAGCGCCATCGTCGCCGCCACGGCGTCGCTCTCCTCGATCGACGCCTGGCTCTTCCACTCGTCGAACACGATCCCGATGCGCTCGAGCGTCGAGCGGATCTCCTCGAGGATGCGCTCGGCCGCCCACCGCCCGGCCGCCGTCACGTCGTCGGGGCCGTCGTAGGCCTTGGCCAGCTCGGCCACGTACTCGCCCTTGTAGCCCTCCTCGGGCGGCGACTCGCCCCGCCGGCGGGCCAGCAGGCTGGCGCCCAGCTCCCGGATCTGCCCGCCGGTGTCGTTGACGTAGTACTCCCGGGCCATCCGGTAGCCGCACCGCTCCATCACCCGGGCGAGGGCGTCGCCGTACGCGCACCACCAGCCGTTGCCCACGTGCAGCGGGCCGGTCGGGTTGGCGCTGACGAACTCGATCTGCACCCGCTCGCCCCGGCCGAGGTCGCTCGCGCCGAGGCCGTCCTCGCCGGCGGCGACGGCGTCGCGCAGCACGTCGTGCAGCCACGTCTCCCGCAGGTGGAAGTTGACGAACCCGGGCCCGGCCACGTCGACGCCGTCGACGTGGCGCGGCGGGTCGGCCCGCAGCGCCTCGGCCAGCGCCGTCGCCAGCTCGCGCGGGTTGCGGCCGGCCGCCTTGGCCGTCGCCAGGGCCACGTTGGTCGACCAGTCGCCGTGCTCGCGGCGGGCCGGGCGGGACAGCACCACCTCGGCCGGCGCCTCCACGCCGACGGCCGGCAGGGCGGCCCGCACGGCGGCGGCCAGGTCGTCGCGGATCACGTCGGCCCGCCGCTCACGCCATCGCCCCCGGCCGCCACGTCAGCGGTCACGGCCCTCGACGAGCCTGGCCACCCGCTCGGCGAGGTCGAGGGGCTCGAACGGCTTCGTCACGTAGTCGTCGGCGCCGGCCTCGAGGCCCTCGCGCACGTCGGTCGCCTGGGCCCTCGCCGACAGGAGCAGGACGGGGATGCCCTTGGTCGCCGGGTCCTCCCGGAGGGCGGCGAGCAGGTCGAGCCCGCTCACCTTCGGCATCATCACGTCGGTCACGATGACGTCGGGCTGGCGCGACCGGGCGACCGCCAGCGCCTCCTCGCCGTCCCTCGCGCAGACGACGTCGAAGCCGTCCATCTGGAAGTTCACCTCGAGGAGCTTCAGGATGACCGGGTCGTCGTCCACGACCAGCACCGTGGCCATCGGCGCATCCTACGGGCCGCGCTAGCCTTGCCTTCCCGCCCTCGTAGCTCAGGGGATAGAGCAGCGGCCTCCGGAGCCGTGCGCGCAGGTTCGAATCCTGCCGAGGGCGCGCCTCCCGGCCGCCAAGGGCAATCGGGCGACCACCCCTTGTCGTCACTCCCTGGCGCGGCGTAGCGTGGTCCGGCTCCCGCCGGGAGCGCTCGCGCTCGGGTGGCGCATCACCGGCGGGTCATGACGGGAGGCGGGGCTGACGCGCGATCGGAGTCGTTCCACGAGCACGGGTCGACCCCTCGCCGGGGCGCGCCCGGGCGGGCCGGTGGGCCGGTGACGGCGGCGCCCCGCCACCGGCGGACCTTCTACCTGGTCGGCGCGGCGGACTGGGCCCTCGACTTCCACGTGCTGATCGTCGCCGCCCTGCTCGTCGTCGAGCGGACGGGGAGCGGCGCCGCGCTGTTCGCCGTCGCCGCCTCGAACTGGCTGGCCGAGACGATCTTCGAGGTGCCGACCGGGTACGTCGCCGACCGCTACGGCCGCACCCTGTCGACGGCGGCCAGCTTCGCCCTGCGCGGGATCGGGTTCCTCGTGGTCGCGGCCGCCCACAGCCCGCTCCAGTTCGTGATCGGGTGGGTCGTCGTCGGCCTCGGGTCGACGATGCTGTCCGGCGCGCTCGAGGCCTGGGCCGTCGACCACGAGCGGGAGGTCGGCGGCAAGGTCGACGCGCTGCTCCTCCGCGCCCAGCGGGCCCAGTCGGTCGCCATGCTCCTCGCCATCGGCGCCGCCGTCGCCGTCGGCGGCATCTCCTACGCCGGGCCGTTCGTGGTCGCCGGCGTGGCCGGGCTCGTGCTCGCCCCCGTCGTGGCCATCGCCATGGGGCCCGACCCGGGGCTCGCCCAGCGGGCCGAGGCGAGGACGACGTCCGGGCTGCGGGTCATCCCCAAGGTGCTCTCCCACCGCGACTACCGCCCGCTGTTCCTCCTCGGCGCCGGCCTGACCTTCGCCATCGCCATCCCCGGCGTGCAGTGGGCGCCGGCGGTCGAGGAGGTGTACCCGACGCTCGCGCTCGTGCCCCTCGGCGCCGTGCGCGCCGTCGCGCCGGCGCTGCGGGCCGGGACGAACTGGTTCGTGGAGCGGGGCGTCAACCGCTTCGGCCGCCGCATGGCGTTCCTCTCCCTCCTGCTCGTCTCCGCGGCGCTGCTCGGCACCGTGGCGCGCGTCGGCGGGCTGGGGCTGATCATCGGGTTCGCCTTCTACTCCGCGCTGTCCGGCATCGCGACCGTGCTCATCGGCGCCCGCCTGAACGAGGTCATCACCACGCCCGAGTGGCGGGCGACGATCCTGTCGCTGTACTCGGCCACGATCGGCCTCGTCACCGGGGTCGGGCTCCTCGTCGTCGGCGCCGTCGTGGGCGAGCCGGGCGACCGCCACGGCGTGTGGCTCGTGTCCGCCGGCGTGCTGGCCGCGCTCGGCGTGGCGGCCGGCCTCCGGCCCCGCGTCCTCGACGGCCCGGAGCCGGCCGCGGAGCCCGCGGAGGTGAGGACGGCGTGACGGTCGCGGCACGCCGCCGACCGCCCCCGGGCCCCCGTCCGACGCCCGCGCCGCCGTGCGGCGACGGGCGCGAACGCTCGCGTCAAATCAGGATGGACGAGCGAGGAGCGAAGAAGTCGATGTCCGATTTCCGCCAGACACCGGCGGGGGACCGTGGGAGATTCTTCCCGTGATCGAGGACTTCGATCGCTGCTACGGCGCTGTCCGGAGCCGTGACACCCGCTTCGACGGGTGGTTCTGGGCGGGCGTCACGACGACCGGCGTGTACTGCCGGCCGAGCTGCCCGTCCGTCACGCCGAAGCCGTCGAACGTCCGGTTCTTCCCCAGCGCGGCCGCCGCGCAGTCCGCCGGGTTCCGGGCCTGCCGGCGCTGCCGGCCGGACGCCACGCCGGGCACGCCGTCGTGGAACCACCGGGCCGACGTGGTCGGCCGGGCCATGCGGATGATCGCCGACGGCGTGGTCGACCGCGAGGGCGTGCCCGGCCTCGCCCGCCGGCTCGGGTACAGCGAGCGCCACCTCAACCGCCAGCTCGTGGCCGAGGTCGGCGCCGGCGCCATCGCGCTGGCCAGGGCCCACCGGGCCGCCACCGCCCGCCTCCTCCTCGAGACCACCGACCTGCCGGTGTCCCAGGTGGTGTGGGCATCCGGGTTCTCGAGCACCCGGCAGTTCAACGACACGATCAAGGTGGTGTTCGGGACGACCCCGAGCGCGCTGCGCAGGGCCGGCGGCGACGCCGTGGCCGCGCCCGGCGCCCTGCGGCTGCGCCTCCCCACGCGCGCCCCGTTCGACGGCGAGGGCCTCGTCCGCTTCCTCGCCGCCAGGGCGGTCGCCGGGGTCGAGGAGGTCGTCGACGGCGTGTACCGGCGCACGATGCGGCTGCCCCGCGGCACCGGGATCGTCGCCCTCACGCCGGCCCCGGACCACGTCGAGTGCCAGCTGCGCCTCGACGACCTGCGCGACCTGTCGGCGGCCGTGCAGCGGTGCCGCCGCCTGTTCGACCTCGACGCGGACGCGGCCGCCGTGCTCGACCAGCTGGGCCCGTGCCCGGTGCTCGGCGAGCTCGTGGCCGCCAGCCCCGGCCGGCGCATCCCCGGCACCGTCGACGGCGCCGAGCTCGCCGTGCGGGCCGTCCTCGGCCAGCAGGTCTCGGTGGCCGGGGCCCGCACCCTGGCCGCCCAGCTGGTCGCCGCGCTCGGCGAGCCGCTCGCCGACCCGGACGGCGGCCTCACCCACCTGTTCCCCACGCCCGCCGCGGTCGCCGCCGCCGACCCGGCCCTGCTCCGCATGCCGACCACCCGCCGCCTCGCGCTGTTGAGCATGGCGACCGCCATCCACCGCGGCCAGCTCTGCCTCGACGTCGGCGCCGACCAGGCCGAGGCCGTCGAGGCGCTCCAGCGCTTCCCCGGCATCGGGCCGTGGACGGCGTCCTACGTCGCCATGCGCGCCCTCGGCGACCCGGACGTGTTCCTCGAGACCGACCTCGGCGTGCGCCGCGCGCTCGAGCACCTCGGCGCGTCGGGCGACCCGGCCGCTGCCCTCGCCATGGCCGAGGCCTGGCGCCCGTGGCGGTCCTACGCCGTGCAGCACCTCTGGGCGGTCGACACGAGCTTCCCGCGGCTGGAGAAGGCTTCGTGACGGTGGCGGTGCGCGACGCCACGGAGGCCGTGGACGCGATCGACTGGGACACGGCGAGGGCGGGCCTGGCCGAGCGCGGGTTCACCACGGTGGGCCGGGTGCTCGACGCCGCGCAGTGCGACGAGCTGGCCGCCCGCTACGACGACGACGGCGCCTTCCGCTCCACCGTGGTGATGGCCCGCCACGGGTTCGGGAGCGGGGAGTACCGCTACTTCGCCCGCCCGCTGCCGGCCCTCGTGGCCGACCTGCGGACCGCCTTCTACCGCCAGCTCGCGCCGGTGGCGAGGGCGTGGGCGCCGGACCTCGGCACGCCGGTGGACGTGCCCGACGAGCTCGACGGCTTCACCGAGCTCTGTGCCCGTCACGGGCAGGCCCGACCGACCCCGCTGCTGCTGCGGTACGGCCCGGGTGACTACAACAAGCTGCATCAGGACGTGTACGGCGAGGTGGTGTTCCCCCTCCAGGTCACCATCTTGCTGAGCCGCCCGGGTGAGGACTTCACCGGGGGGCACTTCTTGCTCGTCGAACAGCGGCCGCGCTCCCAGTCGCGGGGCGAGGTCGTTCCCCTGGCCCAGGGGGAGGCCGTGGTCTTCGCCACGCGCACCTGGCCGGCCAGCGGACGGCGGGGCCACTACCGGGCGGTCCTGCGCCACGGCGTGTCCACGGTGAGCGAGGGTCGGCGGGTGACCCTCGGCCTCATCTTCCACGACGCGGCGTAGGGCAACCCGGACAACCCTCAACGAAAAGAGCGGGGCGGGGCGGCAGGTGCGCGTCCCCACCGCGGGTGGGTGACCACCCGTAGACCTGTCGGAGCGGACCGATGACCACCTCAACCTCAGTCACCCTCGCACCGGCCCAGTTGCCGGTGACGGCCGTCGGCGTCGACGTCGGGCCCATGCGCCAGGACCTCGTCCACTACGGCACCCGCCTGCTGGAACGGGGCCGGCTCACCGAGGCGCTGGCCGCCTTCGAGGCCGCCGCCTCCCGCCCCCAGGCCGACCCCCAGGTGCGCCGCCTCCTGAACCAGGTGCACCGCCGGCTCGTGCCCCGCTGGCACTTCGCCATGCTGAACGACACCGGCCGCAACGCCGCCTACCGGCGGGCGCTGTCGACCATCGACCTGCGGGGCAAGACCGTGCTCGACGTCGGCAGCGGCTCGGGCCTGCTGGCGATGATGGCCGCCGACCTCGGCGCCGCCCAGGTGTACTCGTGCGAGGCCGTCGAGGCCATCGCCGGGCTGGCCCGCCGGATCGTCGCCGTCAACCGCAAGGCCCACATCGTCGAGGTGATCGCCCGGCAGTCCTTCGACCTCGTCGTCGGCCGCGACCTGCACGCGCCGGCCGACGTGCTCGTGACCGAGACCATCGACTGCGGCCTCGTCGGCGAGGGCCTGCTGCCGATCGTGCGCCACGCCCGCGAGCACCTGCTGCGCGAGAGCGCGTCGATCGTGCCGTGCAAGGCGACCCTGCACGCCGCGCTGCTCGAGAGCGCCGAGGTGCACGGCAACAACTTCGCCTTCGTGGCCGACGTCTACGACGTCACCCTGTTCAACGAGTTCTCGACCTACGACTACTTCCCCGTCCGCCTCGACACCTGGAACCACCGGCTCCTGTCCGAGCCGGTCGACCTGTTCCGGTTCGACTTCGAGACCGACCCGCTCGACCCCGAGACGGTGGAGGTCGACCTCGAGGCCGGCTCGACGGGGACCGTCCACGGCGTCGTCATGTGGTTCACGGTCGAGCTCGTCCCCGGCGTCAGCATCGCCAACGCGCCGACCGGCCGCGCCAGCCACTGGATGCAGGCCGTGCAGTGCTTCGAGCACCCCATGCCGGTGAGCGCCGGCCAGCTCGTCCGCCTCCAGGCGACCCACGAGCTCACCAGCGTCCACGTCCAGATCGTCTGAAGAAGACCAGGAGGAGAGGGAAAGCGATGGAGCAGCACCACCACAAGACCGTCCTCGACGGCGAGCCGAAGTACGACCTCGACGACTACGAGCTGTTCCGCGACTGCCTGCTGCAGTTCGGTGACTCCGAGCTCTTCGCGGACACCGAGGAGTGGCTCTCGATCGACAACCCGTACCGGCGGACCCTGCGGCCCCACGTCTTCAAGTACCTGGACTTCAGCCGGCCGCTCACCCGGGACGAGATCCTCACCTACACGAGCCTCACCGCCAACCGCACCCTGCTGACCGTCTACGAGACCGACTTCGTGCTGCTGCCCCGCGGCGACTTCGCCTCGAAGCAGGACGACTTCCGGGCCTTCTACGACCCGAGGCGCAAGGTGCTCGCCGAGGTCATCCGGCCCCGCCTCGAGCGGTTCGTGTTCGACTTCCTCGGCTCCGAGGTGAGCGTCAGCGGGAAGTGGACGCTGAGCTCGCTCCGCGAGCTGTTCGAGGACCAGGTGGCGGCCGTGCGCCGCAACGACCCGATCCCGTCGCTCGAGGCGATCCTCAAGTCCTCCAACCGCGAGCACGCGGCGAAGACGTTCCTCATCCAGCTGGCGGGGGACTTCCTGATGGAGTCCTCACCGATGGCCCGCAACGTGCTCGGGAACTTCGGCGACCTCCAGTCCGAGCTGTTCAAGATCGTCATCGACGAGTTCGGCTACGGCGTCCACCGGACCAAGCACAGCACCCTGTTCGAGCACCTGCTCGAGAGCGTCGGGCTCGACCCGTCGGCCCACGCCTACTGGCAGTTCTACCTGACCTCGTCGCTGCTCATGAACAACTACTTCAACTGGATCTCGAAGGACCACTCGCTGTTCTTCCGGTACCTCGGCGCCGTGCTCCAGACCGAGACCGCGTTCATCAGCAGCTGCGCGCAGATGGCCGAGACGTTCCGCATCGTCTACGGCGAGCAGGCCGACGTCACCTACTTCCTCGAGCACGTGTCGATCGACCAGGACCACAGCCGCATGGCGTGGGACAAGCTCGTGCAGCCGGCCGTCGAGCAGTACGGCGAGGCGATCATCCCCGAGATCGTGCGCGGCTTCGAGGAGGCCCGCTACCTCGCCGACCTGGCCGACCAGGACTTCGTCGCCCAGGTGGCGTGGATGGACGGCCAGCCCGAGTACAAGTCCCTGCACCCGGCCGTGCTGGAGCGGATCGAGAGCGGCGCCGTCACCTGCCCGGTGCAGACGTTCGTCGAGCCCCGCGGCGAGCTGTCGGTCACCCACGTGCACGACGGCGACGAGCTGTGCCACATCGAGTCCGGCGTCATGCACTTCATCACCGGCCACGACCGGATCACCGAGCTCAAGGCCGGCGAGGGCGTGGTCATCCAGCACAACCGGCTGCACGGGGCGATCATCGACTCCGACGAGTGCGTGTACCACATCCACTCGATCGGGGACCATCAGCGGTGCCTGTCCTGAGCTTCGACACGCGGGACACCACGGTGGTCGTCGCCGGCGACCGCCGCTGGTTCCTGCTGCCCCACCGCGACGGGCCGCTCCTCGTGGACGGCACCTGCTCCCACCGGGGCGGCCCGCTGTGGCTGGGCGAGGTGATCGAGGACGGCGACGCCGTTCGCTGCCCCTGGCACGAGCGCTGCACCGGCACGCGGGTGCTGAAGCGCAAGGCCGTGCCGCTCGTGGTCAGGGGGGCGAAGGCGACCGCCGTCCTCCCCGAAGGCTGCGAGCGCCCTGTCGCGAGGAGGAGACTGTGAGCCCGAACTTCGCCCCTGGCCTCGAGAAGTTCATCGAGCGGGCGACCAAGGTGCTGCCCGACGAGTACCACCTGCTGCCGATCCCCGAGCAGCGCGAGCTGTACCGGGGGTTGACGACCGCGTTCCCGATCCCGTGGCCGGAGACGGTCACGGCGGTCGACGACGCGGTGACCGTCGACGGCCACACCGTCGGCCTGCGGGTGTACCGCACGACCGACGAGCCCGGGCAGGCCGCCGTGCTGTACTTCCACGGCGGCGGCTTCGTGCTCGGCGACCTCGGCACCCACGAGGCGATCGTCGCCGAGCTGGCCGCCAAGTCGGGCACGACGGTGATCGCCGTCGACTTCCGCCCGTCGCCCGAGCACCCGTTCCCGGCCGCCGTCGAGGACGGCTGGACGGCCCTGCGGGGCGTGGTCGCCGAGGCCGACCGGCTCGGCATCGACCCGGACCGCATCGGCGTCGCCGGCGACAGCTCGGGCGCCAACCTGGCCGTCGTCGCCTGCCTGGTGACGAGGGACCGGGGCGGCCCCCGCATCGCCGCCCAGTCGCTCGTGAGCCCGGTGCTGGACTTCGCCCGCTGGCGGGCCGGCGGCGAGGACGCCCCGCTGCTGACCAGCAACGAGATGGTGTACTTCACCGCCTGCTACGTGGGCGACCAGGCCAACCTCGAGCACCGGTACGTGTCGCCGCTGCTGACCGAGACGTTCCACGACCTGCCGCCGGCCTACATCATGGGGGCCGAGCTCGACTCGCTGAAGGTCGACTCGCTGGCCTACGCCGAGCGCCTCGAGGCCAACGGCATCCCCGTCGAGCTGGTCGTCGAGCCCGGGTTCGTGCACGCCTGCCTGCGGGCCAGGGGCTACAGCCCGGCCGTGCAGGACGCCTTCGACCGGTGGTGCGCGGCGACGGCCCGGCTGCTCGCCCCGGCCACCGCGGCGGCGGGGGGCCAGCTGTGAGCCGCCGGCGGGTCGGCGTCATCGTCGACCCGTTCTCCTCCGGGATCCTGCTCGCCCCCGAGCTGCGGGCCGTCGGGTTCTCGCCCGTGGCGCTGCTCAGCGCCAAGGAGCCGCCGCCCGACTTCCGCAAGACCTATCGGCCCCAGGACTTCGACGAGATCATCATCGGCGACGGGCCCATCGACGAGGTGGTCGCCAAGGTCGCCGCCCTCGAGCCGGAGTTCGTCGTGTCGGCCACCGAGACCGGCGTGGAGCTGGGCGACGCCGTCGCCCCCCGGGTCACCCCCCACGTGGCCAACGTGCCCGAGCTGGCCGCCGCCCGCCGCCACAAGGGCGCGATGGGCGAGGCCGTGCGGGCGGCCGGGCTGCGCGTCGCCCGCCAAGTCTGCACCGACGACCCGGCCGAGGTGGCGGCCTGGATCGAGCGGGAGGGGCTCGAGGGCCAGCCGCTCGTGCTGAAGCCGCCGAAGAGCGGCGGCACCGACGGCGTCGTCCGCATCCGCCCGGGCGACGACTGGCGGCCGGCCTTCGACCGCCTGCTCGGCTCCCGCAACCGGCTCACGCTCCTCAACGACAAGGTGCTCGTGATGGAGCTGCTCGTCGGCACGGAGTTCGTGGTCGACACCTACAGCGTCGACGGGCGCCACTTCGTCACCGACGTGTGCCGCTACCGCAAGGTCGTCAACGAGGACCACATCGCGGTGTACGACAGCATGGAGTTCATCGACGACGACCCGACGCCGGGCCGCTCGCTCGTCGAGTACTCGTTCCAGGTCCTCGACGCGCTCGGGATCCGCAACGGGGCCGCCCACACCGAGGTGATGCTCACCGAGGACGGGCCGGTGCACATCGAGACCGGCTCGCGCCTGCACGGCGGCGGCCACCCCGAGTACTGCCGCCTGGCGACCGGCGACAGCCAGCTCGACCGCATGATCGCCCACCTCACCGGCGCCCGCCCCGTCAACGGCGACTACCACCTCGAGCAGACCGTGCTCGTCGTGTTCCTGATCGCCCACGAGACCGGGATCGTCACGAACATCGAGGTGTTCGAGCAGGCGGCGAAGCTCCCCACCCACTACAAGTCCGCCGTCCCGGTGCACAACGGGGACCGCATCGAGCCGACCAGGGACCTGTTCACCGCCCTCGGCTTCGTGGTCCTCGCCGGCGAGCGCCGCGACGACGTGTTCCGCGACTACGACGCGATCAAGGAGATCGAGCGGTCGGTGCGCGTCGAGGCGACCGACGAGCTCGCCGCCGCCCGGTGACCGCGGAAAGGACGCCCATGACCGACACCACCGACAACCGTCCCGTGCTGCTGGTCGTCGGCAGCGGCGACCAGCGCTACCGGGAGTACATCGTGAAGTCGGCGGCCGAGCGCTACCGGCTCTGGCTGCTCGACGCCGACCCGCCGGCCTGGCACGACCAGTACGTGATCGGCACGACCGCCGTCGACCCGATGGTCATCGAGGACGGCGTGGCCGCGGCAAGGGAGATCGCCGCGCAGCAGCAGATCGACGGCGTGTTCTGCTACGACGAGGGCCTCATCTGGCCGTCGTCGCACATCGCCGCGGCGCTCGGCGTGATCGGCAACGACCCCGAGGTCGTCCGCTCCTGCCGGGACAAGCACGCCACCCGCGAGGTGCTCGACAAGGCGGGCGTGGCCCAGGCCCGGTCGGCGGCCGTCTCGTCGCCGGAGGAGGCGGCGGCCGCCGCCGAGTCCATCGGCTACCCGGTGGTGCTGAAGCCCCGCGGGCTGGCCGGCTCGAAGGGCGTGCTCCGGGTGGACGACCCGGCCGACCTGGCCGACGCCTACACGGCGGCGCGGGCGGCGAGCTACCCGGGCGTGCCCGTGTACGACGCCGGCGTGCTCGTCGAGGAGTACCTCGACGGCCCGGAGATCAGCATCGACGCCGTCTTCCACGAGGGCGAGTGCCTCCCGATGGTGCTGGCGAGGAAGCAGGTCGGCTTCGACCCGTTCTTCGAGGAGGTCGGCCACGTCATCCTCCCCGACGACCCGCTCATGTCCGACCCCGACATCGTCAACCTGCTCGAGGAGAGCCACCGGGCGCTCGGCTGGACGGTCGGCGTCACCCACACCGAGATGCGCCTGACGTCGCGGGGCCCCCGCCTCATCGAGGTCAACGCCCGCCTCGGCGGCGACCTCATCCCCTGGCTCGGCTGGCTGGCGAGGGGCGTCGACTGCGCGGCCGCCCACGCCGACGCCTGCATGGGCCGGCGCCCGGACGTGACCCCCACCCGGTCGAAGGTGGCGGCCATCCGCTTCCTGTACCCGCCCGAGGACTGCGAGGTCGTCTCGATCGACCACCACCCCGAGCGGGGCGGCCCGACCATCGTCCACTCGATCGTGATGGGCCGGCCCGGCGCCGTCCTGCGCCTGCCGCCGCGGGGCTACCTCGCCCGCTACGGCTGCGTGATCGCGGTGGCCGACACCGAGGAGGAGTGCCGGGCGGCGCTGGCCGAGGCCGAGCAGGTCGTCGAGCTGCACGCCGTCCCCGTCGAGGCGACGTCCCAGGTCGCGTCGTGAGACGGGACGCGGCGGGCGACTCGATCCTCGCGACGGCCCGCACCGTGCCGGCCCCGGTGTGGGCCCTGCTCGTCGGGACGTTCGTCAACAAGCTCGGCAACTTCCTCCAGGTCTTCCTGGTGCTGTTCCTGACGTCCCGGGGGCTGTCGGCCGACCAGGCCGGCCTCGCCCTCGGGGCGTACGGCCTCGGCGCGGTCATCGGCGTGGTGACCGGCGGCGGCATCACCGACCGGCTCGGGTGCCGGGCGACGATCGCCGGGTCGATGGTCCTCGCCGGCGCGCTCACCGCGGCGATGCTCAGCACGACCGAGCCGGCGCTCGTGATGGTCATCGCGTTCGCCACCGGCGCCGCCGCCCAGGCCTACCGGCCGGCGTCGGCCGCCCTCGTCGCCGCCCTCACCCCCGAGGACCGGCACGTGATGGTCTTCGCCATGTACCGGCTGGCGTTCAACCTCGGCATGACGATCGGCCCGCTGGCCGGCGCCGTGCTCGTCGAGAGCGCGTCGTACGCCGTGCTGTTCTGGGCCGACGCGCTGACCTCGATCGGGTACGGCATCGTCGCCGCCATCGCCCTGCCCGGCGGGCCCATCGGGACCGACCGGGACGAGGCCACCGAGGAGGCGAAGGGCGGCTACCGGCGGGTGCTGCGGGACCACCGCTACACGCTGTTCGTCGCCGCCCTCTTCCTCAACGCCGTCGTCTACGTCCAGTACCTGACGGCCCTGCCCCTCCACGTCGAGGACGAGGGCCTGTCGGCCGGCATCTTCGGCGTGCTCGTCGCCGTCAACGGCTTCGTCGTGATCGCCTGCGAGCTCCCGGTCACCCGGGTGGTGCAGCGGTGGTCGGCCCGGCTGTCGGTGCCGCTCGGCATCGGCCTCGTCGGCCTCGGCCTCGCCATGTACGCCGGCCCGGCCGCGGTGGCCTGGCTGGTGTTCGCCACCGTGGTGTGGTCGGCGGGCGAGATCATCGCCACGCCGACGGCGTCCGCCTACCCGGTGCGGGTCGCCCCGTCCGGGCTGCGGGGCCGGTACCTGGCCACGGCGGCGGCCAGCCAGAACATCGGCTACGCGGTCGGCCCCGTGCTCGGCGCCCTCGCCTGGTCCCGCACGGGGGTCGGCGTGTGGTGGCTGTGCGGCGCGGTCACCGTCGTCGCCGTCCTCGCCGCCCTCGCCGGCATCGAGCGGTCGGCGGCCCGCCCCCGCACCGAGGAGGTCGTGCCCGGCCCGGCGGACGAGCCCGAGGTGCCCCAGGAGGTGACCGTGGCATGAGCCAGGCGGCCCGGCGGGACGAGGGCCGGTTCCTGGCGGCGACGTTCGTCACCAACCTCGGCAACGGCATCCAGACGATCGCGGCGGCCTGGCTGGCGCTGGTCGAGACGGGCTCGGCGCTGTCGGTCGGCGCCCTGTTCGTCGTCGTCGCCCTTCCCCAGGTGGCGGCGTCGCTCTCCTCCGGGTCGCTGTCGGACCGCGGGGCCCGCAAGCGGACCTGCATCGCCACCGACCTGGCCAGGGCGGTCGTGGTGGCGGCCGTGCCGCTGGCCCTGCTCGTCGACCGGGCCGTGATGCCGACCCTGTACGTCAGCACGTTCCTGGTGTCGCTCCTCGACGCCATCTTCGTGCCCGTCGCCAACGGCTGGGCCCAGCAGTTCGTGGCGCCCGACCGGCGGCGGCGGTTCAGCTCCCACTTCGAGCTGTGGACCCAGGCCGGGATGCTGCTGTCGGTGACCGCCGGCGGCTTCCTCGCCCAGTGGGCCGGCGCCGGCGTCGTGTTCGGCGTGAACGCCGTGTCCTTCCTCGCCTCGGCCGCCTTCCTGGCCGGGATGGCCCCGGACCCGGCCGGCGCCCCGTCCCCCGCGGGCGTGCCGGCCGGGGACGGCGGCGCCGAGGGCGGCGACGTGGACTGGCGCCGGGTGGCGCCCGCCGTCGCCCTGTTCGCCCAGGTGCGGACGATCCCGACGATCATGAACACGCTCACCGTCGTGCTCGTGATCGACGTCTTCGAGCACGGCGTCGGCATCCTCGGGCTGACCGACGCGCTGGCCGCCATCGGCTTCGGGTCGGCCGCCGCCGTGTTCGGCCGGGTGCACCGCCGCGTCGGCGACCTCGGCGCCGTCGCCATCGGCTTCGGCGGGGCCGCCCTCTGGATCGTGCCCCAGCCCCTGTTCGGCCAGGCCGGGCTGATGGTGTCGTTCACGATCGCCACCGCCCTGTTCGGCCTCGGCCGGGTCGGCACCCGGGTGGTGCTGATGGACGAGGCCGGCACCCGGCGGGCCGGCAAGGTGTTCGGGGTCGGCAACGCGGTCGGGCTGCTCGCCGCCGCCGCCGGGACGGCCGCCGTGTCCGGCGCCGTCGAGGCCTGGTCGATCGAGGCCGGCTACTTCATGGTGGCCGGCTACCTGCTCGTCGTGACCGTGGTGGGAACCGTGACCCTCGCCGCCCGGCGTCAGCCGCAGTCGACGCCGGGCGGCGGGTCGCCGGGGACCACACCGGGCACCGACGAGGTCGTCGTCGGCGCCGACGTCACCGGCGGCGTGTCGACCGGCGCGCCGTCGTCGTCCGAGGTCGGCGCGCCGACGCCGTCGTAGTCGGCGCCGGTCACGAGCACCACCCCGCCGGGGCCCATCGACGGGTCCTCCACCAGCTCGGCCCCGGCGGCCAGGTGCTCGGCCACGGCCTCCGCCTCGGCGACCGCGCCGGTCGGGTAGTACACGACGGTCGCCGCGATGGTCTCGTCCCAGTCGCCCGTGCCGAGGACGGTGAACCCGTCGTCCTCCAGGGCGGCGGCGGCGTCGGCGGCCTGGCCGGTCACGCTCGTGCCGTTCATCACCCGCACGGCGACGCTCTCGGGCTCGGCCGCCGTCACCCCGGTGGTCGGCGCCGTCACCTGCACGGCCGACTCGGGCGCGGGCGTGGACCGCACGGCGGTGAAGTCGTCCCCGGTGGTGAGCACCACCTCGGAGCCGTCGAGGCTGGCGTCGGGCACCACGACGGCCCCGGCGGCCAGGTAGCGGGCCACGAGGGCGGCGGACGGCTCGGCGCCGGGCGCGTGGCGGACCTCGGTCCGCTCGGCGTGCTCGTCGGCGTCGCCCACGCCGCTCACGAGGAAGCCCCGGTCGCCGAGGTCGTCGGCCACGTCGGCCGCCTGGTGCTCGGCGCCCGAGCCGTTCAGCACCCGCACGGTGACCGCCTCGGGGGCGAGGGCGCCGGGCGGCAGGCCCCGGAACACGTTGAGCTCGTCCTGGGCCTCGGCGGTCAGGAGGCGGAGCACGTAGGCCTCGCCGACGACGTCCTCCTCCACGGGGAGGCGCAGGGTGGTGATCTGGTCCGCGGTGATCGACCGGAAGCGCCGGGCCAGGGCGAGCAGCTCGCCGTCGGAGAGGCCCGGGTCGACGCCGACGTTGTCGAGGCCGACGTCGATCAGCCGGTTCAGGGTGACCGGGTTGGTGAGGCCCCGGTCCCTGGCCCGCTCGAGGGCCCGGAAGATGAACGCCTGCTGGCGGCTGATGCGGCCGTGGTCGCCGCTCGGGTCGGTCGTCCAGCCGTCGTCGTCGGTCAGGTACTCGTAGTGCCGGCTGCGGGCGAAGGCGAGGGCCTGGTCGGGGTCGAGGGTGACGCAGCCGCTCGGCACGTCGAGGCCGGAGTGCTCGTCGCGCGCCGGCGCCTCGAAGTACATGGGGACGCCGTCGAGGGCGGCCACCAGGCCCTTGAACCCGGCGAAGTCCACCTCCACGTAGTGGTGGACGGGGATGCCGAAGTCCTCCTCGATGGTGTCGACCAGCACGTCCCGCCCGAGGCTGTAGGCGGTGTTGATGCGGTTCGGGTCGTCCTGGCCGGCGATCGGCACCCACAGGTCGCGGGGCAGGGACAGCAGGGTCACGTGGGTGGAGCGGGGGTCGACGCGGGCGAGCACGATCGTGTCCGAGCGCCGGCCGCCGGACTCGCCGTTCAGGAACGCGCCGGCGTCGGGGTCGTCCTCGTCGACGGTCTCGCGGCTGTCCGAGCCGACCAGCAGGAAGTTCTCGGGCTCGCCGTCGCCGGCGTCCGCGAGGTCGCCGACGTCGCCCAGCCGGTCGACCCGGCTCAGCTTCCACGCCACGAACCCCAGCGCCCCGGCGCCGAGCACGCACATCGCGGTGAGGACGGCGCCGGTGCCGAGGAGGAGTCGCTGGGGCCACGACCGGCGCGCGCGGGCTCTGGCTCCACGGGCTGCCATGACGGGAGGCGAGCCTACCAACGGGTAGGCCCGCCGCCGTGTCACACCGGCCGCGGCTCCTTCGGCAGCCCGAGCACGCGCTCGCCGACGATGTTGCGCTGGATCTCGGCCGTGCCGCCCCAGATCGTCTCGGACCGGGAGAAGAAGAACGATGCCTGGAGGGGGCTCACCGGGTAGTCCTCCCGGCCCCGCCGCCGGCCCACGCCGGGCACGAACTCGTCGCCGGCCGAGCCGGTCAGCACCTGTCCGTCCATCCCGAGGATGTCGATGGCCAGCTCCATGACGTCCCGGTGGTACTCGGACCAGAACATCTTGTTGGTGGCGCCGAGCGCGGCCACCCCGGGATCCGTGCCGCCGAGGGCGACGGTCAGGGTGCGCAGCCCGTTGACCCGCATGATCTGGACCTTCGACCAGGCGGCGGCCAGCCGCTGGCGGACGAGGGGGTCGGCGGCCTTCCCGTTGGCCCTGGCCGCGTCCATGATCTGGTCCAGCTCCCGCTCGAAGCGCCGGTGGCTGGTGGTGGCCGACGAGCCCCGCTCGAAGCCGAGCGTGGTCATGGCCACCTTCCACCCGTCGTTCACGCCGCCGACCACGTTGCCGGCGGGGCAGCGGGCGTCGGAGAAGAACACCTCGTTGAACTCGGCCGAGCCGTCGGGCTGGACGATCGGGCGGACCTCGATGCCGGGCTGGCGCATCGGGACGAGCAGGTACGAGATGCCCGCGTGCCGGGGCGCGTCCGGGTCGGTGCGGGCCAGCAGGAAGACGTAGTCGGCGTACTGGGCCTGGGTGGTCCACACCTTCTGGCCGTTGACGACCCACTCGTCGCCGTCGAGCACGGCCCTGGTCTTCAGCGACGCCAGGTCCGAGCCGGCCTCGGGCTCGGAGAACCCCTGGCACCAGCTGATCTCGCCCCGCAGGATCTTCGGGAGGAACTCCCTCTTCTGCTCCTCGGTCCCCCACTGGAGGATGGTCGGGCCGACGAGGGTGTCGCCGAAGAAGTCGGCCCGCATCGGCGCGCCGGCCCGCGCGAACTCCTCGTTCAGCACCACGCTCTCGAGCACGGACAGGCCCTTGCCGCCGTACTCCTCCGGCCAGGACGCGCAGATCCACCCGCCCTCGTGGAGCTTGCGGGTCCACTGCTCGTTGAAGCGCTCGCGGGCGTCGCCCTCGAGGCGGAAGCCGTCGTCGAACCAGCCCTCGGGCAGGTTGTCCTCCAGCCACGCCCGGATCTCGGCTCGGAACCGCTCGGCCTCGGGCGGGTAGGTGAGGTCCATCCCCCCATCTTGGCGGGACGCCGTGCCCGGTGGACGGCGAGACCCGGTCCGGCGCCCCCGGGACGAGCCATCGCCGTCCCGCTCGGAGGTGTCCGGCTTCCAGACCCTAGGCTTCCGCCATGCCGAGCCGTTGGACGTTCCAGTGGCGGGAGCTCTACGACGAGGTCGTCACCTCGGGGCTGTGCACGGGCTGCGCCGGCTGCGTGGTCGCCTGCCCCCATGAGGTCATCGGCTACCGCCACGTGCCCGGCCCCCAGGGGTACAAGCCGTTCCACCTGGAGGAGGAGCTCGGCCCGGACGACTGCGTGCACGGCCAGCGGGGCTGCACGTCCTGCACCAGGGCGTGCCCCCGGTTCCGCATGTGGGAGCCGGAGGCCGACGAGCACCTGTTCGGCCGGGTGCGGGGCCCCGAGGAGGTGTCCGGCATCTACTCGGACATCCTCCTCACGAGGGCGAGCGACGAGATGGTCCACCGCATGGGCCAGGACGGCGGGCTGGTGTCCGCCTTCCTCGTCTGGGCGCTCGAGAACGACTACATCGACGCCGCCCTCGTCTCCTACCTGGAGGGCGACGGCTCGTCGTGGAAGGCCGTCCCCGGCGTTGCCGCCACCAAGGAGGAGATCCTCGCGTCGGCCGGCAGCCGCTACACGTACTCCGCCAACACGCTGGCCGTGAAGGACGCGCTGGCCGCCGGCCACAGCCGGCTGGCCCTCGTGGGGATGAGCTGCCAGTCGTCGGTGCCGCCGGTGATGTGGAGCCGCAAGGTCGGCAAGGCGGGCAAGCCGTTCCTGTTCAACATCGGCCTGCTGTGCTCGAAGACCTTCGACGACTCGATCTTCGAGGAGCTGTTCGAGGCGAAGTACGGCCTGCGCCGCGAGGACATGGCGAAGGTCAACATCAAGGGCGTGTTCCAGGTGTGGATGCGCAACGGCGACTACCACGAGATCCCGCTGAAGGAGTGCCACGCCTGGACGCGGGACGGGTGCAAGCTCTGCCCGGACTTCGCCGCCGAGCACGCCGACATCTCGACCGGCGGCATCGGCCGGTTCAACGACTGGACGCTCACGATCGTCCGCACCGACCTCGGGCGGGAGGTGGTCACCAGGATGATCGCCGACGGCAGCCTCCAGGCCCGCCCCGGCGACGACGACCCCGGCGCCATCGCCCTGCTCCACAAGCTGGCCACGAGGAGCCGCAAGCGCTGGCCGGCGACGGCCGTCGAGCCGCCCCGCCGCCTCCCGCCCCCCGACCCCGAGCCGGCCCCGACCGCCGCGCCCGCGCCGGCCTGACCCGCTACCCCTCGGTCGTCGCCGTGGTCGAGGACGAGCCCTCGGCCGGGAGCGGGCCCTCGACGCCGCACTGGGCGAACAGGTCGGTGAGCTCGGGCGGCACCTCGCCGCCGTCCTCCTCGAGGGCGTCCTCGATCTCCTTGAACCGGTCGAACTCGACCTCTTCGGTGATGCGGTCGTAGGTGCAGGTGCAGACGTCCTCGGCGGCGTCGGCGCCCACGCACCCCTCGACGAAGTTGTCCCGCACCTCGTCGCCGTAGGCCGTCGGCTCCTGGCCGGTGCACGCGCCGAGCGCGAGCACCGCGGCCACCATGGCACCGGCGAGGCGGGTCGGTCGCGTCAACGGTCCTCCTCAGTCGTCACCGGACCCGTCGACGCTAGCCGGTGGCCCGTCGAGGGTGAGGACGCCGGACAGCATCCGGCCGGTCACCCGGACCCGCCGCTCGCTCCACCGCACCGACCCGGCCTCCTGCACGTCCTCCAGGTCGGCCAGCTCGAGGTTGACGACGGCGACCGCCGGCGGGCCGCACTGGGGCGGGAACGACTCCAGCAGCGCGTCGCACAGGTAGGTGCCGTTGGCGTCGGAGACGACGAGGCCGTCGACGGTCACGGTGGCGCCGCCCTCGGCCTCGAGCGCGGCGGCGATCGTCGTCGTCCCGCCGCCGTCGCCGTCGTCGCCGCACCCCGCAGAAGCGAGCGCCAGCGCCGCCGCCACCACCGCCAGCCGGGCCGTCGACCTCACCATCGGACCATCCTCCCCGATACGCTCGCCCCACCGTCGCCCACCCCCCGGAGGGACCATGCCCGAGGCCGTGATCGTCGCCGCCGCCCGCACCGCCGTCGGCCGGGCCTTCAAGGGCTCGCTGGTGGACGCCCGCCCCGACGACCTGAGCGGCCACGTCGTGCGGGCGCTCATGGACAAGGTGCCCGAGGTGGACCCGGCGTCGATCGGCGACGTGCTCTGGGGCTGCGCGCTCACCCACCACGAGCAGGGCATGAACGTCGCCCGCCAGGTCGGCCTGCTCGCCGGCCTGCCCGACACGGTGCCGGGCACGACCGTGAACCGCTTCTGCTCCTCGTCGCTGCAGACCATCCGCATGGCCTTCCACGCCGTGAAAGCCGGCGAGGGCGACACGTACGTCGCCGGCGGGGTCGAGAGCGTCACCCGGTGCGGCGGCAAGGGCCTCGACCGCGAGGACCTCAACCCCCGCTTCACCGACGAGGACCGCGACGACTTCGTCAACCACGTCTACATCCCGATGGGCGAGACGGCCGAGAACGTGGCCGAGAAGTTCGGCGTCACCAGGGAGCGGATGGACGAGTACGCCAAGCTCAGCCAGGACCGGGCGGTCGCCGCTCAGGCCGCCGGCGTGTTCGACCGGGAGATCGTGCCGTGGACGAGGCCGGACGGCACCGTCGTCGACCGGGACGACGGCCCCCGCCCCGGCACCAGCCTGGAGAAGCTGGCCGGCCTGGCCCCGGCCTTCCGCCCCGACGGCCGGGTCACGGCCGGCAACTCCTGCCCGCTGAACGACGGCGCGGCCGCCGTGCTCGTGATGAGCGAGGAGCGGGCCCGCTCCCTCGGCCTCACCCCGCTCGCCAGGATCGTCGCCTCGGCCGTGTCCGGGCTCGCCCCGGAGATCATGGGCGTCGGCCCCATCGAGGCCTGCCGCAAGGCGCTCGACCAGGCCGGGATGAAGATCACCGACGTCGACGTCGTCGAGCTCAACGAGGCCTTCGCCGCCCAGGTGCTGCCGGTGTGCGACGAGGTCGGCATCTCGGTCGAGGACCAGCTCAACCCCCACGGCGGCGCCATCGCCCTCGGGCACCCGTTCGGCATGACCGGCGCCCGCATCATGACCACCCTGCTCAACGACCTCGCCACCCTCGATCGCTCGATCGGCCTGGAGACGATGTGCGTGGGCGGTGGGCAGGGCATGGCGATGATCGTCGAGCGCCTGGCCTGACCCGGTGGACCCGGGGCCGCTCCGGGACGCCCTGACCCTGCTCCTCGGGGTGGCGACCGGGATGCTGTCTGGCCTGTTCGGCGTGGGTGGCGCGGTCATCTCCACGCCGGGCATCCGGGCCCTCGGCGCGACCGCGCTCACCTCGATCGGCACCACCCTTCCGTCGATCATCCCGAGCAGCGCCAGCGGGACGTTCCGCTACGCCAGGGAGGGCCTGATCGACTGGCGGGCCGTCGGCTTCACGGCGCCGATCGGGGTCCTCGCCGCCATCGGCGGGTCGCTCCTCTCCGAGGTCGTCCCCGGCGAGGGGCACCTGCTCATGCTGGCGACGGCCGCCCTCCTCGGCGTGAGCGCCCTGCGCATGGGCCGGGCCCGGCAGGCCGCGCCCGTGCCCGTCCCCGAGGGCGGCAGCGAGGAGGACACGGTCGCCGCGCCCGACGAGCCCGGCGTGGCCGCCGAGGCGCCAGAGCGGGCCAGGCCGGGCCGGTTCGCCGTCGTCGGCCTGATGGCCGGCACCCTGTCCGGCCTGCTCGGCATCGGCGGCGGCATCGTGATGGTGCCGGGGTTCAGCCAGTACGCGGGGCTCGGCGTGAAGCGGGCCATCGCCACCTCGCTCGTGTGCGTCGGGCTGTTCGCCGTGCCGGGGACGGTCACCCACGCCGCCCTCGGCAACATCGACTGGCGCTTCGCGCTGTGGCTCGCCGTCGGCGTCGTCCCCGGCGCCTGGCTCGGCGCCCACGTCGCCTCGGGCACCTCCGACCGGCGGCTGCGCCTCGTGGTGTCCGGGTTCCTCGGGCTGACGGCGGTCGGCTACGCCGCCGGGGAGCTCATCGCCCTGCTCGACTGAGCTCCCTGGCCCGCTCGAACACGGCGTCGAGCATCGGCTCGGTGAGCTTGCCGGTGAACGTGTTCTGCTGGCTCACGTGGTAGCTGGCGATGAGGTGGCGCCCGCCGGGCAGGGCGACCTCGACGCCGTGGCCGAACCGGGGGCGGGGCCGCAGCCCGAGGATCGAGGCGGCCACCCCGAACCCGAAGCCGCCGAGGGCGACGATCACCCGCCAGGGCAGCACCTCGAGCTCCCTCGCCAGGTACGGCCGGCAGGTGTCCCGCTCGGTGGTGGTCGGCTTGTTGTCGGGCGGGGCGCAGCGGACGGCCGCCGTCACCCACGCCCCGGTGAGCCGGAGCCCGTCGTCGCGGTGGACGCTGGTCGGCTGGTTGGCGAACCCGGTGCGCCACATCGACGCGTACAGCCAGTCCCCGGACCGGTCGCCGGTGAAGATGCGCCCGGTGCGGTTGCCGCCGTGGGCGGCAGGCGCGAGGCCGACGACGACCACGCTCGCCGCCGGGTCGCCGAAGGCCGGCACCGGCCGCCCCCAGTACGCCTCGTCGCGGAAGGCGGCCCGCTTCTGCGTCGCCACCAGCTCCCGCCAGGCGACGAGGCGGGGGCAGGCCCGGCAGACGGTGATCCGGGCCTCCAGGGCGTCCAGCTCGTCCCGGGCGTCCACCGCGCCAACGTACCGGTAGCTTGACGGGTCACATGCCCCGCCGTGCCCAGCCCCGCCCGACGCTCGTGCTGTTCGTCCGCCACGGCCAGACGCCGACCACCGGGCAGACCCTGCCGGGCCGGGCGCCGGGCCTGCACCTGGCCGACGCCGGGCGCCAGCAGGCCGACGCGGTGGCGGCCAGGATCGCGGCCCTGAAGCAGGTCGACGCCGTCTACGCGTCGCCCCTCGAGCGGACCAGGGAGACGGCGGCGCCGATCGCCAGGGCGAGGAAGCTGAAGGTGACCGTCGAGCGGGGCCTCCTCGAGTGCGACTTCGGGGACTGGACGGGCGCCGAGCTGAAGGGGCTGCGGAAGCTGCCCGAGTGGGGCACCGTGCAGCGCTACCCGAGCGGGTTCCGGTTCCCGGGCGGCGAGTCGTTCGCCGAGCTCCAGGCGAGGATGGCGGGCGCCGTCACCCGGCTGCGCGAGCGCCACCCCGGCGGGGTCGTCGTCGCCGTGTCCCACGCCGACCCGATCAAGGCGGCCGTGGCCGACGCCCTCGGCACCCACCTGGACCTGTTCCAGCGCATCGTCGTGTCGCCGTGCTCGGTCACCGCGGTCGCCTACGGCGCCGGCGGCCCCACCGTCCTCACCGTGAACAGCACCGGCGGCGAGCTGACCGGGCTGGTGGCGAGTTGAGCCGGTCCTTCGACGTCCCGAGCCCGGACCGGTTCACGGCCGGCACCGTCGGCGAGCCCGGCCACCGCGTCTTCTACCTCCAGGCCGGGTCGGCGTCCGGCGACGTCACCCTGCGCCTGGAGAAGACCCAGGTGGCGGCGCTGGCCGAGTTCGTGGGCGACCTGCTCGCCGACCTGCCCCCGGTGCCGCCCTCCGAGCGGCCCGGCCCCGCCGACCTCGCCCTCCGCCAGCCGGTGGAGGACGAGTGGGTGGTGGGCAGCATCGGCGTCGCCTACGACGAGGACGAGGACCGGGTCGTGCTCGTCGTCGAGGAGCTGGGCGAGGACGACGAGGACACGGCCACCGCCCGCTTCCGGCTGACCAGGGCGCAGGCCGCGGCGTTCGTGGAGCACGCGAGGGAGCTGGTGGCCGCCGGCCGCCCGCCCTGCCCGTTCTGCGGCCGGCCGCTCGATCCGGAGGGTCACGTGTGCCCCCGCAGCAACGGCCACCTGGCGACCTGACCGACCAGGCCGCCGTCCTCGAGCTGCTCGCCACCGGCGACGTCGAGGTCAGGGGGCGCATGCCGTGGTCGTCGAACGCCACCATGCTCGTCGAGGTGTCGGCCGGCGACCGGGCCATGCTCGGCGTCTACAAGCCGACGAGGGGCGAGCGCCCGCTGTGGGACTTCCCGGCCGGGCTCGGGCGCCGGGAGGTGGCCGCCTGGCTCGTGTCCGAGGCCCTCGGCTGGGGGCTGGTGCCGGCCACGGTGTGGCGGGACGGGCCGATGGGCGAGGGGTCGGTGCAGCGCTTCGTCCCGGCCGACTTCGAGGAGCACTACTTCTCGCTCTACGAGGACCCGGCCCACCACGACGCCCTGCGGCGGATCTGCGCCTTCGACCTCGTCCTCAACAACACCGACCGCAAGAGCGGCCACTGCCTGCTCGGCGAGGACGGCCGCATCTACGCCATCGACAACGGGCTGTCGTTCTCCCGCATGCCGAAGCTGCGCACGGTCATCTGGGAGTTCGCCGGCGAGCCGGTCCCGGCCCCCCTCGTCGAGGACGTGCGGGCCGTGGCCGAGGCGCCCCCGCCCGGCCTGCACGCGCTGCTGGAGCGGGGCGAGGTCGACGCGTTCGTGAAGCGGGCCAGGGCGCTCGTGCGCCGGCCGGTGTTCCCCGAGGACCCGACCGGCCGCCACTACCCCTGGCCCCTGGTGTGAGCAGGCGGCCGAGGGAGGACGACGTCCTCGACCGCCTGGTCGACCTCGGCGACCTCGACGAGCTGGTGCGGGAGATCGACCGGCGCTGCGACCGGCGGGACTGGGACGGGCTCGTCCGCCTGCGGGACCGGAGCCGGGCGGCCCTCCAGCGGGGCAAGCAGCTGTGGCCGGCGGCGGCCCACGCCGAGTACCGCCTGGCCCTCGAGGCGCCCGGGCCGTGGGCGGCGGCGGTGCTCGTCGAGGGCGCCGGCCGGTTCACGCTCGGGCCGCTGCCCGAGGTGGCGGCGTCGGCCCACGCCTGGTCCGAGCTGCGGCCCCACCTCTCCCCCGGCCCGCTCGCCACGGTGTGCGGGCACGAGCGGGTGGTGAGGGGCGACGACCTGACCGGCGACCCGCTGCTCGACCCGGCCGTCCTCGACCTGCCGCCCGTGCTCGCCGCCTGGGAGCCCGCCTACCCGGTCGCCAGCTACCGGGCCGCGACCGCCGACTTCCCGACCCCGGACCTGCCGCGGCCGGTGCCGGTGGCGCTGCCGGCCGCCGGCCGGCCGGTGGACGACCCCACCGCCTGCGACGCGCTGGTGGAGCTGGCGAGGGCATGGACGGCCGAGTCGAACGGCCGGGCCGAGGCGGTGTGCGTCGAGGGCCGGGCCGCCGCCGCCGTCGCCCGCCTCGGCCCGCCCAGGGCGAGGATGGCCGAGCTGACGCCGGCGCAGGGGATGGCGGCGATGGCGTGGACGGCGGCGAGCGGCGGCGCGCACGGCCGCCGCCGGGGCATGGCGACGGGCCGGTTCGGGGCGTGGTGGGCGGCCGCCGCGCTGTGCGGGATGGTCGACGACTGGCCGGTCGACCCCGCCGACCTCGGCGCCGCCGTGGCCGAGCTGCGCTGGTGGTCGTGGGACGCCGACGAGCCGATCACCGGCTGGTCGCTCCACCTCGCCGTCGAGGACCCGGCCGACGGGCTCGCCTGGGCCGTCGTCGCCACCGACGCCGCGTAGCCGGGCGCGGCCGGCCTACGGGCCGAGGACGCGGTCGAGGTAGGGGTTGGCGAAGCGGCGGTCGGGGTCGAGGCGGTCCCTGACGCGCGCGAAGTCGTCCCAGGCGGGGTACCTCGGGACCAGGGCTCGCGCCGTCTGGTAGTGGAGCTTGCCCCAGTGGGGGCGGCCGCCGTAGTCGTCCATGATCGCCTCGACGCCCGCGAAGTACTGGTCGTGCGGGGTGCCGCGGTAGGTGTGGACGGCGATGTAGCCCGAGTCCCGGCCCGACGCCGTGCTGAGCGGGATGTCGTCGGCCGCCGTCACCCGGACCTCGACGGGGAAGCTGAGCTGGATGCCGAGCCGGTCGACGAGGGCCCGCACCCGGTCGAGGGCCTCGCCGAGCGCCTCCCGGGGCACGGCGTACTCCATCTCGCAGAACCGCACCAGCCGGGGGCTCGTGAACACCCGGTCGCTGCGGTCCGAGTAGTCGATCGTGCCGGTCGACGGCACCAGCTTGGCCAGCCGGGGGATCCACGACGGGCGCAGCCGGCCCAGCCGGCACATGGCCCCGAAGGCCACGTTGGACAGCAGCACGTCGTCGCGCCACTCGGCCCACCGGGACCGGGGCACGGCCGCCTCGGCCGTCCTCGTGTTGCGCTTGGTCAGCGCCCAGCGGGTGTGGGGCACCCAGTAGAGCTCGGCGTGGTCGGCGCTGGCGAAGAACCCGTCGAGGTCGGCCATCACCTCCTCCATCCGCATGGGCGCCTCGACGGCGTGGACGGTGAAGGCCGGGTCGCACCGCAGGGTCAGGGTCGAGACGATCCCGAGCGCGCCGAGGCCGACCCGGGCCGCCGACCACACGGCGGGCTCGGCGTCGGCGGAGCAGTCGAGCACCGACCCGTCGGCCAGCACGAGGCGCATGGCGGTGATGCCGGCGGCCAGGCCCCGGTAGGCGAGGCCGGTGCCGTGCGTGCCCGTCGACGTGGCGCCGGCGACGGTCTGGTAGGCGACGTCGCCCAGGTTCTCGAGCGCGAGGCCCCGGGCCGCCAGCTCGTCGTTCAGGCGGGCGAGGGTGATGCCGGCCTGGACGGTGACCGTGCCGGCCGCGGGGTCGGTCGACAGCACCCGGCCGTAGCCGTCGAGGTCGACGAGGACGCCGTCGGTGCAGGCGATGTCGGTGAACGAGTGGCCGCTGCCGACCACCTTGACCCGCCGGTCGGCGTCGGCCGCGGCCAGCACGAGGCCGACGAGCTCGTCCTCGGCCGCCGGGTGGGCGATCTCGGCCGGCGAGCACGACTGGTTGCCGGCCCAGTTGCGCCACGAGCGCCGGCCGGCGAGGGCGGGCACGCCGACCGCGCCGCTACTGGCGGGCCTGGATGGCCTCGATCAGCTTCGGGACGACCTTGTGCACGTCGCCGACGATGCCGAGGTCGCTGATCGAGAAGATGGGCGCCTCGGGGTCCTTGTTGATGGCGACGATGTGCTTGGACCCCTTCATGCCGACCATGTGCTGGGTGGCGCCGGAGATGCCGACGGCGATGTAGACGTTCGGCTTCACCACCTTGCCGGTCTGGCCCACCTGGTAGGCGTAGGGCACCCAGCCGGCGTCGACGATGGCCCGCGACGCGCCCGGCGCGCCCTTCAGCAGCCGGGCCAGGGTCTCGACCATGTCGTACTTCGACGGGTCGCCGAGGCCCCGCCCGCCGGAGACGACGACGGCGGCCTCGTCCAGGCGGGGCCCGCTCGCCTCCTCGATGTGGCGGTCCTTCACCCGCGCCCCGCCGGCCCGGCCGGTGTCGGGCACCTCGACGGTGACGACCTCGGCCGGCCCCCCGCCCGACTCCTCGGCCGCGAAGGACTTCGGCCGGAACGTGGCGAGGTGGGGCGGCTCGCACCGGAACGCGGTGCGCACGATCGTGTTGCCGCCGAAGATCGGCTCGGAGACGACGACCTGGTCGCCGTCGACCTCGATGCCGGTGTTGTTGGTGACGACCGGGCGGTCGAGGGCGACCGACAGCCGGCCGGCCACGTCGCGGCCGTCGTAGGTGGTGGCGAACATGATCAGGTCGGGCGCCTCGCCCGCCTGCACCCGCGCGGCCATCGCCGCCGCCACCGGCACGCCCATCAGCGCGCCGCCGAGGTCGCCGGTGGTGTAGACGCGGGAGGCGCCGTGGGCGCCGAGCACGCCGGCGACGGCGTCGGCGTCGCCCCCGCCGAAGAACGCCTCGACGGTGCCGGCCAGCCGCCTGGCCTCGGACAGCATCTCGAGGGTGGTGGCGTGGACCTTGCCCTCCACCGCCTCGGCGAACACCCACACGCGGGACAGGCTCATCTCACAGCACCTTCAGGCTCTCGAGGAACTGGACGATCTTCACGTGGCCCTCGCCGTCGTCCTCGACGACCTCGCCGGCCTCCCTGGCCTCGGCCGGGGCCACCTCGACGATCTCCTGGCGGGCGCCGGCCCACCCGACCTGGCCGGCGTCGAGGCCGAGGTCGGCGACGGTCAGCTGGTCGACCGGCTTGTTCTTCGCCGCCATGATCCCCTTGAACGACGGGTAGCGGGGCTCGACCACGCCGGCCGTCACCGACACGACGGCGGGCAGCGGGCACTCGACCTCGTCGTAGCCGGCCTCGGTCTGCCGGCGGACGTGGACGACGCCGTCGCCCACCTCGACGTGCTTGGCGAAGGTCACCGACGGCAGGTCGAGCAGGGCGGCGAGCTGCTCGGGCAGGGTGCCCGTGTAGCCGTCGGTGGACTCGGTGGCGGTGATCACGAGGTCGGCGTCCTCGACCCGGCGCACGCAGGCGGCCAGCACCTTGGCCGTCTCGAGGGCGCCCGAGCCGGCGAGGGCCGGGTCGCTCACCAGGATGGCCCGGGCGGCGCCCATGGCGAGGCCGGTGCGGATCCCGCCGACCTCGTTGTTGGGGGCCATGGACACGAGGGTCACCTCGCCGCCGCCGGCCGCGTCGACCAGCTGGAGGCCCATCTCGACGCCGTAGCTGTCGGACTCGTCGATGATCAGCTTGCGATCCCGCTTCAGGGTGTGGTCCTGGGGGTCCAGGGCGCCCGGGTCGGCCGGGTCCGGGATCTGCTTGACGCAGACGACGACGTTCATGGCGGGGAATCGTGGCACCGGCCGGGAGACCGGCCAAATCCGGTACGGTCCGGCCCACCGTGAAGCTCCTGCTCCTGGTCAACGCCTCCGCGTCGTCGGTCACGGCCAGGAGCCGGGTGGTCATCCAGAAGGCGCTCTCGGCCGACCACGAGGTCACCGTGGCCGAGACCAGCCGGCGCGGCCACGCCGCCCGGCTGGCCCAGGGGTCGGCGGCCGCCGGCACCGACGTGGTCGTCGTCCTCGGGGGCGACGGCACCGTGAACGAGGCCGCCAACGGGCTGGCCGGCACGGCGACGGCGCTGGCCGCCCTGCCCGGCGGGTCGACGAACGTGTTCGCCCGCACCATCGGCCTGCCCAACGACCCGATCGAGGCCACCGGGGCGCTGCTCGACGGCCTGGCCAGGGGCCGGGTCCGCCGCGTCGGGCTCGGTTCGGTGAACGGGCGCTACTTCCTGTTCCACACCGGCCTCGGCTTCGACGCCGCCGTCGTCGCCCAGGTCGAGCGGCGGGCGTCGCTCAAGCGCTACGCCGGCCACCCGCTGTTCGTGTGGGCCGGGTTCACGACCTGGTTCCGCCACTACGACCGGAGCCGGCCCCGGCTCGCCGTCCACCACGCGGACGGCACGGTGGTCGACGACGCCTACCTGGCCATCTGCTGCAACACCAACCCGTACACGTACCTGGGGAACCGGCCGCTGAACCTGGCCCCCGAGGCCACCCTCGACCGCGGCCTCGCCGTCGTCGCCATCCGCACCATGCGCTTCACGCGGATGCTCGGGCTGATCGCCTCGCTGCTCGGCTCGGGCGACCGCATCCGCACCTCACGCTGGGTCGACTACCGCACCGACGTGGCCTCCTTCGAGGTGACCGGCCACGGGCCGTTCCCCTACCAGGTGGACGGCGACCACCTCGGCGACACCACCCACCTCCGCGTCCGCCACGTGCCCGAGGTGCTCGACCTGGTCCTCCCCTAGGAGGGAGCGCCGGGCCGGCCCGCTAGGGCAGGTTTCGGCGGATGTCGTTCGGGTCGCAGTCGCAGGTGTCGGTGCCGGTGCCGCCGTCGGCCAGGTCGGCCCTGCCGTCGAGGGCGTGGAGCGCGTCGGTGTCCTGGTGGCCGTAGAGCTCGTCGACCCCGGCCCCGCCGGTCAGGTCGTCGTCGCCCTCGTCGCCCTCCAGGCGGTCGTTCCCCTTGCCGCCGTTCAGCGTGTCGTTGCCGTCGAGGCCGCGCAGCTCGTTGGCCTTGCCGTTGCCGGTGAGGCGGTCGTTGCCCTTCGACCCGGTGACGTCCTCGATGTCGCCGCCGACGTTGTCCTTCTCGCCGGCCTCGCCGTCGTTGGCCCGGCCGTCGAGGGTGACGGTCACGCCGAGCGTGCGGGGCAGGTAGGTGACGATGTCGTGCCCGTCGCCGCCCCGCAGGGTGTCGCGGCCGTCGGCGTTGGCGCCGGTCTCGAACATGTCGTCGCCGCCGTTGCCGTTGCAGACGTCGGTGCCGTAGAAGCCGTTGATGTCGTCGGCGCCCGGCCCGCCGTGGATCACGTCGTCCTCGGTGCCGCCGTCGAGCTTGGACAGGCCGACGGCCGGGCCGCCGAGGCCGCCGTAGATCGTGTCGAAGCCGGCCTGAGCGTAGATGTTGACGGCCTGCGGGTAGCCGGTGGCGTCGATCACGTCGTCGCCCCGGGAGGCGAACACGTCGAGGATCTCGACGCCGGCCATCGTGATGTCGACGTCGGCGCCGTCGGCCTCGTCGGCGTTCAGGTTCAGGCCGGCGTCGGACGCCGTGAAGTGCTCGTTGTCGTAGCTGCCGTAGATGATGACCCGGTCGTCGACGCCGGGGCCGAGGTCCACCTGCACCTCGATCTCGTCGCTGTCGCCGGGCTCGTCGGTGGCGCCCGGGCCGAGGGGGCCGTCGGCGATGTCGATCGTCAGCTCCTGGCGGCCGTCGCCGCCGGTGGCGACGATGAGGTCGGTGTTGGTGACGGTCGCCGGGGTGGCGCCGTCGGAGCACAGCCGGAAGTCGAAGGACAGGTCGCCGTTGGCCTGGGTGAAGATCGGCACCACGTCGAGGGCCTCGGGCAGCGAGACGGTCATCGTCCCGGTGGCGAGGTCGAACGAGCAGGAGGCGGCCGCGCCGGCCGGCGGGGCGGGGAGGGCGATCCCGGCCGAGGCGGCGAGGACGGCGGCGGCGACCAGGGCGCGACGACGGACGGCGGTGCTCATGGGAGCCGCGTCGGACGCGGCCGCTCAGAGTTGAGCGGCGTCCACCACCTGCCGGGCCACGTCGGGCACGTTGGTGACGATGCCGTCGACCCCGGCGGCGACGAGCTCGGCCATGCGCACCGGGTCGTCGACCGTCCAGACGTTGACGGCCAGCCCCGCGTCGTGGGCGGCGGCGACCAGGCCGGGGTCGGCCATCCCCGCGTGCGGGTGCACGGCGGCGCAGCCCCGCCGGGCGGCGGCCGCCACCAACCGGGCCGGGTCGTCGAGGAGGAACGCCAGCAGCGCGGTCGGCACGCCGGGCGCGGCCGCCCGCACGGCGTCGACGGCCGCCCAGTCGAACGACGACACGAGCACCTCGTCCCGCCCGCCCCGCTCGTCCAGCACGGCGAGGACGGCCGCCGCCGTGCGGGCGTGGCCCTTCACCTCGACGTTCACCCCCATGCCGGTGCAGGCGTCGAGGGCCGCCGGCAGCAGCGGCACGTGGGCCGGCAGGTCGGCGGCGGCCAGGTCGGCCAGCGCCCGGCCGTCGCCGAGCAGCGGGTCGTGGTGGACGCCGAGCGCGCCGTCGGCCAGCAGGTGGACGTCGAGCTCCACCCAGTCGGCCCCGAGCTCCCGGGCGGCGACGAACGCCTCGACGGTGTTCTCCCGGTGGGCCGCCGACGCCCCCCGGTGGGCGATAACGAGGGTCATGGCGCCAGCAGCTCGGCGGGCACGCCGGCCGCCGCCCACACCTCGCCCGGCACGTCGTGGGTGACCGAGAGCAGGGCCAGGGACCGCTGCACGACGGCGCGGGCCTGCGCAGGGGTCACGTCCCGGTCGACGAGGGCCAGGCGGGCCCGCAGGACGGCCCCGGCCACCGACCGGTCCTCCTGCCGGGCCAGCACCCGCTCCAGGTGGTCCGCCTCCTCGGCCCGCCGGCCGGCGACCTGCGCGGTCGCCACCGCCACGGCCCCGTCGACGCCCCGCCGGAGCAAGACCTCGACCACCTCGGTCGCCTCCCGGTAGCGGCGCTGGCGCCGCCGCCAGGACGACGTCGAGATCAGCACCCTCGGCAGCTCCAGCAACCCGACGGCGACGAACCCGACGGCCAGCCCGAGGTCGTGCCGGGACGACCAGGCGGCGACCGCCCCGGCCGCCACGACGACGGCCCCGACGGCGGCGATGCCGACCTGGGGCGGGGCGTGGCGGTAGCGCCGGAACAGGGCCTGGAGGGCGACGAGCCCCGTGCCGACCGCCACGGCCGCACCGGCCGGCCCGTCGAGGGGCAGGGCGACGACCGTGCCCGTGAAGGCGGCGGCGGCCAGGGCGAACCAGTAGAGGCTCCTGGTCTGGGGCCAGAGGACGGGCGAGAGCCGGGCGTCGATGGACTGGTCGAGGCGGATCCAGTCGTAGCCGAGCAGCAGGGCGGAGGCGGCGAGGATGCCGGCGGCCAGGCCCCTCGGGCGGGCCGACCAGGCGAGCGCGGCACCGGTCGGGTCGCCGATCGAGGCGACGAGCCCCAGGGTGAGGGCGAGCGCCAGCGCCACGAGGGCCATCGTGAACGCCGCCCTCGCCTCGCTCGTGCGGCCGTACTTGAAGTCGGTCTTGGTGGCGATGTTGTGGATCTCGCTCGGCAGCGACGCGTACAGGTCGGCCCGCTCCTCCCCGGCCCGGCCCCTCCACCGGGCGTCCCAGGCCGCCGGCGCGTCGGCGCTGATCGACAGGAAGAACAGGCGCGACGACGGCGACCCGGCGCCGGCCCACCGGCGGGGCAGGCTCACGTTGGGCCCGAGGGCGAGCACGAGGAGCAGGACGGTCAGCAGCGACAGGAGGAAGAAGGCGACGAGGAACACGGCCGGCAGGTGCACGGCGCCGTCGAGGTCGTAGCGGGTGTCGAGCACCTCGGGCCCGGTGGCGAACGAGATGGCCCCCGTGGTCAGGAAGGCGATCGCCGTCAGGAACCGCCCGACCTTGTCGTCCTGGTGCTTGGTGGCGTCGAGGACCTCGTCGTAGCTGCGGAGGATGACGTCGAGGTCGTCGCCGCTCATGGCCGCGGGGAGCGGCCTCCTCCGTCGCCCCCGCCGACGTCGCCGCTCGGGACGCCGGGGGGCGGCAGCTCGCCGTGCACCCGGACGACGCTCTCCAGCAGGCCGACCGCCGTGGCCGTGAACTTGGCGAGCGCCTGGCGGCCGAGGGGGTTGGCGAGGGTGAGCACGCGGGCCCGGTGGAAGTAGGTGGTCAGCTGGCGCCACCACCAGCCGTCGTCGCCGAGGCCCTCGGCGGTGTGGGCGTCGTCGGTGGCGGTGCCGAACTTGCGCACCTGGTAGGCCCGCTCGCCGACCAGCCACCGGAGGGCGGCGGCCGCGCTGCGCTCGACGTCGTAGTCCTCGCCCGGCACCGGCGGGGCACCGTCGGGCGGGGACGGCAGGGCGGTCAGGTAGTGGTCGAGCCAGGCCGCCGGCCAGCCGTCGGCGGCCAGCTCGGCCCGCACCGCCCGGTCGGCCTCGGCCACGGCGGCCGGGGTGACCGGCGAGCCGAGCAGGTCCTCGAGAGGGATGCCGAGGCGGACGGCCGCGCCGACCTCGATGCGGGCGCCCCGGCTGTACATCCAGTCCGGCGCGAGCACGACCCGGTCGGCCCGCTCCTCGAGGAGGGCCGTCCAGAACGCGTTGTACTGGTCCTGGGTCCAGGCCCCGTGACGCAGGCGGGCCGGGTTGGCCACGAGCTCGGGCGCCAACCGCTTCCTCGCGATCTCGGCGTGCCGGTCGGCGTCCTCCTCGTTCGGCTCGATCACCTCCCGGCGCCACGTGGCCGCGTGGTCGCGGCGCAGCTCGGGCAGGGTGCAGCCCAGCCGGCGGAGGAGGGCGAGCTCCCGCCGGCCGGACGTGATCGGCGTGCTGAGGTAGGCGATGCGGCTGTCGCCGCTCAGCACCTCGAAGGCCTGGAGCAGCAGCCGGGTCTCGTCGAGCGCCTGCATCGGACCGGTCACCTCGTCGGGTCGTCCGTCGTCGTCTGGCTCCCTGGCGATCCCCAGACGATACGCCTGCGGCGGCGACCGGCCGGGGACGGCGCCCGAACGAATGCTTGCAGAAGTGAGCGATCCCCGGTACCCTGACCGAACCCTTCGGGTGCGCTGTTCTTTCTCCTCCCTTGTGAACGCAGTCACGAACTCCGTGGAGGCTCCGTGGCACTGAGCTCCAGTCATCTCCTGGCCATGGCGGCCGAACGGGACGACTGGCGCGACCAGGCGGCCTGCCGGGACACCGACCCCTCCCTGTTCTTCCCCGTCGGGACGACGGGCCCCGCCATCGAGCAGATCGAGACGGCGAAGGCCGTGTGCCGGGCCTGCGTGGTGCAGACCGAGTGCCTCGACTTCGCCCTCACCACCCACCAGGACTGCGGCGTGTGGGGCGGCACCTCCGAGGAGGAGCGGCGGGCCATCCGCCGCAAGGCCCGCCTGGCCCAGCGCCGGGCGTCCTGATCAGGCGAGGCCCCGCACCGGCACCTGCAGCTGGACCACGGTCCCGCCGAGGTCGCCGCCGTCCATCGTGATCTCGCCGGCCAGCTCGGTCGTCACGAGCGTGCGGACGATCGACAGCCCGAGCCCGGTGGACCCCTCGAGCGAGAACCCCTCGGGCAGCCCGGCGCCGTCGTCCACCACCCGCACCCGCAGGTCGTCGCCGAACCGCTCGAGGTGGACGGTGACGTGGCCGGCCAGCACCGGCCCGGCGTCCTCGGGGAACCCGTGCTCGACGGCGTTCTGGAGCAGCTCGGTGAGCACGACGGCGAGCGGGGTGGCGATGGTGGACGGCAGGTGGCCGGCGTCGCCCTCGACCGAGATCAGCACCGGCCGCTCGGGCGACAGCAGGCCCTCCTCGACGATGCGCACGAGCGGCCGCACGATCTCGACGAAGGGCACGTCCTCCCCCGGCTCCCTCGACAGGATGTCGTGCACCAGCGCGATCGACCGGATGCGGCGCACGGACTCGTCGACCGCCGCCTTGGCCTCGGGCGACGCCAGCCGCCTGGCCTGGAGCCGCAGCAGGGCCGACACCGTCTGGAGGTTGTTCTTCACCCGGTGGTGGATCTCGCGGATGGTGGCGTCCTTCGACAGCAGCATCCGGTCCCGGCGCCGCAGCTCGGAGATGTCGCGCATGAGCACGACCCCGCCGGTGACCGTCCCGTGCTCGAGCAGGGGGACGCAGCGGACGACGACGGTGACGTCGTTGCCCGGCTCCAGCTCGGCGGTGACCGGCGCGGCGATGGCGAACGCCTCCCGCACCGGTGCCTCGTCGAGGCCGACCTCGCCGAGGCGCATGCCCTCCGTGTTGGCGTGCACGCCCATGCGGTGCAGGGCCGACACGGCGTTGGGCGAGGCGTAGGCGACCCTGGCCGTCTCGTCGAGCACGAGCACGCCGTCGCCCACCCTGGGGGTGACCTCGCTGACCGCGTCCTCGGTCGAGAACGGGAACTCGCCGGACACGATCATGCGGGCCAGGCGGTTGTAGATCTCGACGTAGGCCCGCTCCAGGTCGCCGTGCTGGCGGACCATGATCGGGGCCGACTCCCTGGTGAGCACGGCGAGCAGCCGGCCCCGCCACTTCACCGGGATGCACTGGACCCTGACGACCTCGCGGATCTCGGGGACGGTCATGTCGCCCTCGATGATCTCGGCCAGGCGGAAGGCCCTCGCCAGCAGCGGCCGCTCGACCTCGTCGACCAACCGGCCGACCCAGTCGTCCCGGTAGAGCGTCTGGCTCGTGGTCGGGCGCACCTGGCCGAGGACGACGTAGCGGCTGTGGGCCGTGTCCCGCACCGGGGCGAGGAGGAGCAGGTCGGCGAAGCAGAAGTCGGCGACCAGGCCCCAGGAGGCGACCAGGCGCTGGAGGTGGGCGACCTCCCCCGGCTCCAGGTCGGTCGTCTGCCGGGCGAGCTCGGCGAGGCTGGCCATCGGCGCCGAATCTAGGGCCGGTCCCCGGTGGCGGCCGTGGCGCCGCCCCGCCGGGTGTCGGCGGCCGCCGACCCTCCCGGCACCACCGAGTGCACGCCGCCGAAGTACATGTTCGGCCCGTCCCACTCGTTGACCGGCCACCGGGCCCGCAGGGCGGCGATGGCGGCCGCCGGCCACCCCGGCTCGGCCTGGACCGCGGTGCCGTCCCAGTGCAGCCGGGGGGCGGCGACGGCCTCGGCCACGTCGAGGCCGAGGGCGACGACGGACAGCACGACCTGGAACACGGCCGTGCGGATGCGCTTGCTGCCGCCGCTGCCGAGGGCGAGGACGGGCGAGCCGTCCGGCCCGAGCACGACCGACGGCGCCATCATCGACCCGAGCCGGTGGCCGGGCGGGTCGAGGTGGAACCCCTCGGGGTGCAGGTCGTCCTCGCCGAGCATGTTGTTCAGCAGGATCCCGGTGCCGGGGACGACGTAGCCGCTGCCCTCCCCGTTCGAGGTCGTCATGGCGGCGACGTTCCCCTCGGCGTCGGCCACGCTCACGTGGGTCGTCCCCCTCGTCACCACCCGCCCGGACGCCTCGCCGGCCACCATCGCCCCGACCAGCG